>NZ_JALKBB010000028.1:0-80632 GCF_023016025.1 Arenibacter sp. S6351L
TAGATTGTAATCGCGTTGTGTCCGCTTATTACCTGTAATCTTTGAATGTTTCATAAATAAGTCGATTTTGTGTCAACTTATTTTAGGACGGGACTTCAGTATAAAATTAAAAAGCGGCCTTAATGGCCGCTTTTTTTTTATTTCATTCCTATTGTCTAAATAATTGATCTGTAAAAAATTAATATTTTTATTAAAAACAAAATTTTCACTAATGTCAAAGTTTATTGGCTCCATACTTATTTCTTTGTTTTTCTTGTTTATAATGGGATGTTCCAATGAAGGACCAACTAACACCAATACTCCAGAACCAGATCCTGTCACAGCTATAGACACTATTAAAATTCCAAACAATAACACTCTAGGAACTATTAAATACAGCTCTGAAGTTTACGCTGGATACACCTTATTCACTATCCACAAGAACACCTATTTAATAAACAACTGCGGGCAAGTTATTAATCATTGGATCAGCGATTATGATAGAGGTGGGGCTTATTATTTACTAGAGGACGGTTCTTTGCTTAGAGCAGGGAAATACGACAATCCAAATATCACCTATGGCGGGTTGGGCGGAATAATAGAAAAATTTGATTGGAATGGAGACAAAACGTGGCAATATATCTACACTACCTCCCTATATAGCCAACACCACGGACTTTACCCCATGGAAAATGGCAATATCCTATTATTGGCCGCGACAAGGAAAACATATGAAGAGGCTATTGCAGCAGGCCGGGACCCACAATATATAACCGAAGGTGAATTATATAATGAACAGGTTATAGAAATAGAACCTCAAGGTAATAACGGCGGCAATATTGTTTGGGAATGGAATGCTTGGGATCATTTAATACAAGACCTTGATAGCACCAAAGAAAACTTTGGCAGTATTTCATTAAATCCTCAATTGATCAATATTAATTTTTTAGGGATTTCGACGGGAGAAAAAGATTGGCTTCATTTTAACTCCTTACAATTTAACGAGTCTTTGGATCAAATTATATTAAGTTCACAAAAATTGAATGAAATATATATAATTGACCATTCTACCTCAAAGGAAGAAGCCGCTACAAACAATGGAGGAAGGATGGGCAAAGGAGGAGATATTTTATATAGATGGGGGAATCCCATAGCCTACAATCAAGGTTCGGAAATGAACCAATTATTGTTTGGACAGCACAATGCACAATGGATTGACAAAGGCCTTAAAGATCAAGATAAAATTATATTATTCAATAACGGTACCGGTAGAAACCCCAATCATTCGTCTATTGATATCATTACACCACCCGTTGATTCTTTTGGAAATTACATCTATGATGAAGAATCCTCTTTTGGACCACTACAGCCTGAATGGTCTTATAAAGCACCCAATAAAGGGGATTTCTTTTCCAAAATATTATCCAGTGTACAAAGGTTACCAAACGGCAACACTTTGATTTGTGAGGGAACCAAAGGTAAATTTTTTGAGATTAATCCCAACAATGAAATTGTATGGGAATACATTAATCCGGAAACAAATTCGGGCGAGATATTACATCAAGGCGAAGAACCCATCAGCAATGTATTTATGGCTCTTAAATACAGTGAGAATTTCCCTGGATTTTCAAATAAAAATATTGCACCGGGCGATCCTATAGAGCTTAATTTTAATATTGGGAACTGTAGTCAATAGATTTTCTAATTACAAAAACAAAAAGACATTGTAGGATGTCCTTTTTTTCTACCTTTACCCCATGAAGAACACCGAACAAATTTATGGCATCAGAGCCGTAATAGAAGCCATAAAATCCAATGAACCAATAGACAAGGTTTTTATACAGAAAGGATTAAAGGGAGATCTGTCCAAGGATATGGAAACACTGATCCGCAAAAACGGTATTACCGCTTCCTATGTGCCTATTGAAAAATTAAACCGACTTACCAAGAATAACCATCAGGGCGTTGTGGCCAATATATCCCCAATTACCTTTTTAACCGTGGAAGAATTGGTTGAAAAAACATTGGAGACCAAGACAACACCCCTTTTCCTATTATTGGACCAGCTCTCGGATGTACGGAATTTTGGAGCCATCATAAGAACGGCCGAGTGTACCGGAGTAGACGGAATCATAATTCAGAAAAAAGGAGCTGCCCCGGTTACTGCAGACACCATTAAAACCTCTGCCGGAGCCGCTTTTAGAGTTCCTATTGCCAAAATAGACCACATAAAAGATGCCGTTTTCTATCTACAGGCTTCAGGTATAAAGGTTATTGCCGCCACCGAAAAAACCGAGAACACCATATATGAAGTTTCCTTTAAGGAGCCTTGCGCCATAATCATGGGATCGGAAGATGTCGGCATCTCCCCATCCATTCTAAAGGCCGCGGACCATATGGCGAAACTTCCTTTATTGGGAGAGATAGGTTCCCTTAATGTCTCGGTAGCTTGCGGAGTTTTCCTTTACGAAGCAGTAAGGCAACGGCAAGAAACCTCTTAAGGCGTTAGATTACATAACTTTATCAGAACTTGGCTGTATTCTAATTTCCCATATATATATTACCGAACTCTATATTATCATTCCAATCCCGAATCCTCGGGATTTTTTTTGTAATGATATTTAATTACAATATCATCTTCCTGGGTAGGAGGCCTGCTCTCAATAAAATTCCCATGTTCGTCGAAATGTTTCAAGAATTCATCCTCCTCTTCATTATAATCCTCCTTCTCCCAATCATATTTTTTCAGTTTGGGCAAAGGAGCCTTCATCACAAACGCCAAAAATATACCCGTGAGAAATCCACCTAAATGACCCTCCCAAGAAATACCGTCCTCAACAGGAAAAATATACCACAACAAACTACCATAGATAAAAACTACCATCAAGGATAGGGCAACCAAGCGGTAATGCTTGGATAGAATTCCTTTAAAAAAAATAAAACTCACCAGTACATAAATCAATCCACTTACTCCAATATGATATGATGGCCTTCCTATGAGCCAAGTTATAGCACCCGATAAAAGAATGCCCCACAACAATACTTTAAGGGCTATATTCCTATAGAAATAAGCAAGGGATGCCGTAAGTATGGCAATTGGAATGGTATTATTATAAAGATGTTCTACGGACGAATGTATAAACGGACTAAAGACAATACCTCTAAGTCCCTTTAAGGTCCTTGGATAAATACCAAAATCGTTAAAATTGACCTGAAACCGAATTTCAAACCAATATACGGTCCAGATAGAGAGTACCGCCAACAATGGAAATACCATTACCGAATTGGAAAATTTAAAATAATTGCTCTCTGTCATATCCGAAATATAATTATTTAAGCAATATGCTGACCAAAAATAGAAAATCGGTAAAAATGTCATTCGCTATATTTCATCCACCAAAAATTCCATTTTTAAAGTCACGAAAGAAAACCTCCTTATTGCAACTTTGTTTTATTTTTACATTATGAACGAGCCACTAGCAGAAAGGGTACGCCCCAAAACCTTGGAGGATTATATAAGCCAAAATCATTTGGTGGGAGAAAATGGGTCATTGACCCATCAAATAAAAAAAGGAATCCTGCCATCATTGATTCTATGGGGTCCTCCTGGAACGGGAAAAACCACCTTGGCCAATATTATTGCCCAAGAAAGTGGCCGTCCTTTCTATACCTTGAGTGCCATTAGTAGTGGCGTAAAGGATGTCCGGGAAGTTATAGAAAAGGCCAAGCAAAGCGGAGGCTTGTTCACGACCAAAAACCCTATTCTTTTTATTGATGAAATCCATCGCTTTAGCAAATCGCAGCAGGATTCCCTGTTAGGGGCCGTAGAAAAAGGATGGGTCACCCTAATAGGTGCCACCACGGAAAACCCCAGCTTCGAGGTAATTCCCGCGCTACTTTCCCGCTGTCAGGTTTATATACTAAATCCCTTTGGAAAAGAAGATCTTGAAGCCATGCTCCACAGGGCAATGACAGAGGACAAGTTTTTAAAAACCAAAAAAATAAAACTCAAGGAAACCGAAGCGCTACTGCGTCTCTCTGGGGGTGATGGAAGAAAATTGTTAAACATCTTCGAGCTTATCATCAATTCGGAAGAAACGGATACCGTGACCATTACGGACGATCTGGTATTGAGCAAAATTCAGAAGAACACAGTTCTTTATGATAAAACTGGTGAGCAACATTACGACATTATCTCCGCTTTTATAAAATCGATAAGAGGAAGCGACCCCAATGCGGCGGTATATTGGTTGGCCAGGATGATCGAAGGCGGAGAGGATGTGAAGTTTATTGCTAGGCGCCTACTTATTCTAGCCTCCGAAGACATTGGCAATGCCAACCCTACTGCCCTGGTAATGGCGAATACTACTTTTCAGGCCGTTACTACCATAGGATATCCCGAAGCTAGGATCATATTGAGTCAGTGCGTTATCTATTTGGCCACCTCTGCAAAGAGCAATGCCAGTTATATGGCCATAAACAAGGCCCAGCAAACCGTAAAACAAACAGGGGACCTATCCGTTCCCTTGGCATTGCGAAACGCCCCTACCAAACTAATGAAAGACCTAGGTTACGGGGAAGATTATAAATATGCCCACGACTACGAAAATAATTTTATAGCAGAAGAATTTATGCCCAAGGAAGTAGCCAAAACCAGTTTTTACCGCCCAGGCAATAATCAACGCGAAAATGCCATCAAAGATTTCCTGAAGAAGCGATGGAAAGATAAATATGAACTATAAATGGCCCATGGAAATCTAAGAGAATTTAGAATTTAATATTCAGCTCCTGCCCCATTAATTTATTGCCCTCATAATACTCAAAATACCACTTGTCGCCTTTTTTCAAAACCACACCACTATGCACATCCCCTTCGGCAATATAGAAATTGGCCTGGGAGGTAGCGTACATCCTCAGTGTTATTTTAGGCGTGCTGTCTACCAATTGAAATCCGTTTGTTATGGCCTGGGCATATAATACCGCGGCACCTTCTGTCTTGTAATCTACATTCGGCAAGGCCATGGAAGGCATATTTTCTGCCTTGGTAATATTGGACTGAACCGGTTCCATGCTTTTGTAGGACTGCTCCTCCAAAGTGGCTTTCTGTTGAACTACAGGGTTAGGTAAATTTTGTTTTGGAGCTACACTCGATTTCTCTTCAATTCTTTTAACATCATTTTTAAAGCTTACGGTCGTGGGTGCGGTATCCCCACTAGGCTCATATTTGTACCCGATTCCTGACAAAGATTTAAAACATTCCTTTATTGCCTCTGAATAAGCGGATTTGTAGTCCTTCTCCTTGCTACTACCTTCCACGGTAGTGTAGACCACATTAGATTGACAATCCTTGAGGGTCAAGGTAACCTTGGTAGTAAACATGGACGAGTCATCCTTAAGATTCAAAAGCAGACCAAGACACCTATTGGCCAACAGATCCGCGGGCATGTCATTGTCATAAACTGCTGTAAAGCCATTTTCGACAAGATTATATTTGATCATTGTACTGGTCTGATACTGATTTTCATTTTTAAAGGCTTCAAACTTGGTTGGCACTATAATATACTTGTATTTGTTTAATTCGGCCTGTGACATGCCAAAAAAGCCACACATTAAAATAAGGGGTAAAAAAAAGTTTTTCATCATTTCAAATTTCATTGTTAGTGTTGATAATGCCGCCCGGTGCTCCTTGAATTTCATTTTGGACAAAATAAAAGGCACCACCATCCTTTTGTGATCTATTCACGGGCGTAAATTTTTAGACATAAATAATAATGAGAGCAAAAACTAAACCAATATGACTTTTGGAAATTAAAAGCCCTAAATATTGTTCCTTACAAAGGAACATTTAAATACATTAATGTTGGTTGTATAGTTCTAATATTATTTCTTCCCCCAAGATATAATATTTAATCCTAATTGAAAAGAGGAGTAGTGACTATCCGCCAGGTTCTTATAGGCCAATAGGTTGTCCGCCATAACATAGATATTTACCGGGCCGGCCTGTAGATTAAGCCCCAATCCAATATTGGTCCATGAAAATTTATCTACAGTATAGGTTGTTTTCAGTGCCAAAGCCCTTCCAAATCTTCGTAAATAAAAGGCGGTAAGTGCGGCTTGTGGCCCTCTGGGCCTGTTGATCATGTACAATTGTCCACCAACACCATTGGCGTATTTGGTGTAATCCCTTCTTTTGGACACCATATAATTACAATCGCAATCCATATTGTTATTAGAGGGTTCTCCCCAGTTATAACGTATGGAACCATACAGTTTGGTAGGCCTAAAGTAAATATAGCTATTATTATTGGTGCCGTGAGGAACCAAAGCATCCACCTCATCCATCAAATCTTGCCAAAAATCGGCATTGGAGTTTGAAAATGCATCCGGTAAAATAACTTCTATTCCTTCCACTGTGGCATTGCCCTTTATGGTGTAGTTTTTAACGTCGGTGGAACTATATATGAACCCCAAGTCCAACAAACTTCCGGTTATTACAGTTTGCTTGTTAAGTTTATACGTAAATCCCAGATCGATTCCAAATCCCAAATCTCCCCCAAAAAACAGTCTTCTAGTTAAAATTCCAGGTAAAAGAGAACTATCATTGTCCAGAGCATCCTCAATTTCATTAAGACCGGAGGACCTTAATTCCAGGTCGGCATCAATGGTATTGGCCAAGAGGTTATTTTGCCCCTCATCGGTTACAAAATAGCCGTTGTTTTTAGTGGATGAAAAATTAAAGGCACTAGAATATATTTTAGCTCTTCCGCCAAGGGTCAGGGCCCCATCCACTCTTTTGTTTATTCCGAAATGAAACACATTGAGCATCTCCCCACGTGTTTTTAAATGCCCAAGATCAAATTTTCTACCCAATTGGTCCGCATTGCCCTCAAAGGCCAAAATAGCATAATCCTTAAACCAATAACCTATAGCATCACCTTCGTTATAAATCCCGAAAGAATAAAAGTTATCCCGATTACGGCCGCGAAAACCTCCATTCAATAATTCCACCTGATAAGTACCGCTAAGCTCATCACGGATACTCATACCATATATGGCCCGTTCCCTGACCTTAACGTTAAAGTCCACTCCGTCGTCTGCAAACAGATCATTTACCGTAAGTCCACTACTACCTGCCTGAAAAGAAATTCCTGACAATACCGGGATTCCGGCATACCATTGAAAGTCCGTTGACATTCCGGGATTAATCATTAAGGCTTGGGGGATTTCTGTAAAATCGTACAGTATTTGCTTGTTCTGGGCAGTAATAAAGATACAACCCAGTAACCAAAATAATAAGACGAGTTTAACTTGCCTCATTTTAAACGAAGTCTGAATTTTCCGCTGGACCTAAATATAATTTTTGGATCCGGGAGGTTGGATACACTACTATTATCTCCTAAATTAAGAACACTTACCTTTATACTTGAAGTGTTTTTTATGATTTCTATGCTTCGTCCAGTACCAGTACCATAGGCCACTTGCAATTGCACAAGGGGCGTTGGAGCCGGGTCAATATGAAAATATTGGGTATCCAAGGTATTCCCCCCTTCATCCAAAAACTCAACCGTGGCCTCCATTTCCTTACTGGTAGTATTCTCAATTTCATAAAATATAAAGCCATCCAAAACCCGGTCCGAGAAGGCATCTGCACTAAAGCCGTCAAAATTAAAATCCTGGGAATAAAAATCCTGTCCGGGAATTTCATTTAACAGTCTTTCAGGCGATTCTATATACAATATACTGGCCTCTACGGTAGGAATAATTTCCAAATCATCATATTGATCGAAGTTTTGCCTTTCTATACAAGAATAGAGCGCAAGCAAAATAATGGCGGGAAGCAATATTTTATTTTTCATACCAAACTTTCCAAGAACAACTACTGGTACCGCGTTGTTATAGTGTTACTCAAGAATATAACTCTATAAATAAGATTTTATTTCACTTAAATCGTGAATCATGTCGCAATATTCGTGCTTTGGCTCATTATTAGCGTTAAAATGAAGGGTATGCAGCCCTACTGACTTTGCTCCCAAAATATCTGCCTCCAAACTATCACCGATCATCAAGGATTTATGGGGCGGCACTTTGGCCTTTTCAAGTGCCAATCTAAAGATAATTGGGTTGGGTTTTTTAACACCGGCCATTTCTGAATTAATTATATGCTCAAAATAATTGTGAATATTGGAGCCCTGCAATTTTTTATGCTGTATTTCCTGAAAGCCGTTAGTGATGATATGCAATTTATAATTGGGCTTCAAATAGTCCAAAACCTCTGTTGCATTGGGAAAAAGATGGTTGTACGAAGACAAATGCTCAATATATTGATCAGATAAAACATCAATTAATTCATTGGAAATGGAATGCCCGAGTGTATCAAAGGTGATTTTCAATCTTTGGAACCTCAATTCATTTTTGGTTATTTTCCCTTCACGATAAAGCTTCCAAAATTCAAAATTTATGGGGATATATACTTTCAAAAAATCGTTGAGATCAACACTGACGGAGTTCTCCGCGAGTATTTTTTGAAATGTAAGGGCCGAGTTTTTTTCAAAATCCCATAGGGTATGATCCAGATCAAAAAAAACATCCGTAACAAGGTTCTTAAACATTTACACGTTTTAAAATACTACTATATAATTTCTTCCAATTCAATTTACTTTCACCCCCAATTAATTCATTTGAAAAAACAGTTATAAACTTTCCGTTTACCTTTTTAGTTTCCAAATAAAGCCTTTCCACTGCGGAAAATGCCTCCGTCCTATTCCTGTATTTCAACAAGCCGTAATCGTGCACCGCAAAAGGATGTATCTTAATGGGCTGTTGAACCTCCAAGGGAATATCATAAAAATAAAAAGGCGTACAGGTACCCGCCCTAAATCCAATTTCATGGGTATATCCCATGGTATAATCGTCCGTAAATCCTGCTTCGATCAAATTCCTATAGGTTTCGGGAATGTCCACCCTATTATAGCGCATACGGGAGCTACTTACAGGTCTGTTGATTACATTGGCAAGATTTTTTTTCTCTTCCTTAAGCAGGGCTATATCATTAAAGGAGCTATAGGAACAGGACAAAGAAACCTTATCGTAGTCCGCCACAGATTTAATGAGATGCTTAAATTTATTATTGTTGGGGGACACGTTTTTGTCGTAAGTGGAATATTCCGCAAATTGGAAAAAGAACATGCCCTTTACCTTGTTATTCTTATGCAGTTCTATTAGCTCAAAAAAATTGTCATAGGGATCTTTTTTTAGATTGAACCATACCGAAACCCTATCGAAAACCCTACGAATCTTGAGCGAAGCCAAATCGAAAAGAAATCCTGACATACCCCGGACAAAACCTCTATGGGCAAAACAATGGGAACTGGAAACATCTATGATGGAGGTATAATTATAATTTCTTGGCTTGTATTTAAGATCCTTGAATTTTTCCTTTAGTGCGGACAATAACTTTTGGGCCCAAATGTCTACTAAGGGTTTTTCTAGAAAATCGTGCTCAAAGGCCAAACTGTCCTTGGGTGAAAACCTCCCATGCATGTCCTTTACGTGGGGCAAATACTCTTCGTACCTACTCAACATATAAAAACTTGCAGAAAAAATATCATAAGGCAGATTGCTTCTATCCCCAGTTGCAAAAAAACAAGGTGTACCCTCCCAATCGGCTATATAGATCTGTATGTCGTTAATACCTTGTTCAAACAACAGGTCGTTGCTCCGTACAAAGAATTCGTTCTGCAAAGGTTGTTTGGTGTATGTTATCTTTGGCCCGGTATGTTTAATAAAATCCTCTACTTTGGTAGTGTAGGTAACCTCTATTCCCAAAATAGTTGTGAATATATGCCGCATAATATAACTGAAGCGATGTGTAATTTTATGGGTATATATGAGCAACATAACTTTTTACTTATTTCTTTTAAAGAAGTCCTGCATTTTTAATTTCGGTAGTCTCAGCCCAAAACCATAGATTCCAAGCTCCATTTTAAAGGATATTTTCATCTGCAAAACTAAAGTATTCTTTTTGTGTGATGATAATATGGTCCAAAACTTTTATATCCAAGGCCTCTGCCGCTATTTTTAGTTTTCTTGTAATTTGCTTATCGGCCTCACTTGGCCTTAAAGTACCTGAAGGGTGGTTATGTGCCAAAATCAATCCTACCGCACCTAATTCCAATGCTTGTTTTAAAACCAAGCGGACATCTACCAATGTCCCTGTAATACCTCCCTTGCTAAGTTGCCCCGCGTGCAGCACGGCGTTGGAATTATTCAGAAAAACTATCCAAAATTCCTCATGTGGCAGCTCTCCCATTTTAGGCTGCAAAAGTTCAAAGACATTTTTACTGCTATTGATTTTCGTTATTTTTTGAGCCTCTTCTCCCCTGCGTCTTCTCCCTATTTCCAGGGCAGCAGCAATAGAAACGGCCTTGGCCTCCCCTATGCCCTTAAACTGCATTAGCTGTTTAATGGACAATTTTCCCAATTCGTTCAGGTTGTTATTTACCGAGGCCAAAATACGTTTTGAAAGCTCAACGGCACTTTCATTGCGACTTCCAGAGCCAATTAGTATGGCTATCAGTTCTGCATCGGAAAGAACAGATTTCCCTTTTTGCACCAATTTCTCTCGAGGCTTATCATCATCGGACCAATTTTTAATAGAGAAAGAAGATGGCTTTTGTTGCATAACCTAAAGATAAGAATCTTATGGTTTTATCATAATTACAAAATCAAATATTACGACTGGTCTGCAACATAATTTCATGAATAAAAAAGCCCATCTGCCATTCTGATAAAAATGGCCGATGGGCTTTTATGATTAGGTAAAATTTTAGATTTTAGAAATCCCTATACGGCGCGTCCAAGAACTTATTGGCCTCAGGTTCCGAAAATCTGGCGGTGGCGTTATCCCAATGCAATGTCTTATTTGGAAAACGCCCTGCAATAACCCCCAACAATATAGTTTCGGTAAGTCGTGCCGAATATTCAAAGGGAGCCGAGGTTTCGGCTTTACCCAAACAGGCATCTACAAACTGATGGTAATGCTTATTTCCTTCGGAATCATAGTCCCTAACCGGTTCGCCTATGGCCTCTTGATCCTTAATTATGGACAAATCCAGTTCCTGATATTTACCATCTACAATAAGTCTGGGCAATTCCATAAAATGTGGCAACAAAAGTCTCCCTTTTTCTCCGACAAACATTGCTCCTTGACCAGGTAGTTTCTCATTATTAGGCAACTTCAAGTCTTTATGTTTCCCAGGTGCCCCTTTGCCATCATACCAGATCCACTTTAAGGTATCGGCCGTATATTCGGTTCCGGGAAAGGTATAAGTAACAGTGTTTTTTTCAGGAAATCCAAATCCTGTAGGTTTTCTGCATTGGTTCTTTATAGTCATGGGCACGTCCAATTTAAGGGCGTTGTATGGGGTGTCAAAAATATGCACACCCATATCTCCCAAGGTACCACAACCATAGTCCAGTAATTTTCTCCAATTGGCCGGATGGTAATACCCCTCCTTATAAGGTCTTTCGGCAGATGTCCCCAACCACAGATTCCAATCCAAATTTTCAGGCACCGGATCTGATCCTTGCGGCTCCGGGCCATCAAAGCCCCAGTTCTTGGGAGACCACGCCCTAACAGTGCTTACCTTCCCAATAATTCCAGATTGGATCAATAAGGTGGCTAATTTATAATCGTAGAAAGAATGTACCTGAATTCCCATTTGGGTTACCAAGTTTTTTTCTTTTGCCATTTTGCGCATCGCTCTGGCTTCCACCACGTGATGGGTAAGGGGTTTTTGACAATATACCGGTTTTCCGATCTCCATGGCCATCATGGAAGCGGGAGCATGGGTATGATCCGGGGTCGAGACGATTACCGCATCTATATCGCTCTTCATTTCTTTGAGCATCACCCTATAATCCTTGTAGACTACAGCATTGGGGTGCAATTTTTTGGCCTCTGCCAATGCCTTGGAATCTACATCGCAAAGTGCTACTACATCCACCAATTCATGTGAAGATATGGACGCAAGGTCTGCCCCTCCCATATTACTAACGCCGATATGGGCAGTTCGTAGACGTCCATTTTTGGACAATGCCCAAACGGAGGATGGCAGCAGTGCCGTTAAACCCAAGGCTGCGGTACTTTTTAAAAAGTCTCTTTTTTTCATAAGTAAGTTTTTTATTGTTTTTAACGGTCAAACCAAACCGACAGAATTAAGTTCTATAATTTTCTAATTTTTATATTTCTGAACCAAATGGGACTTGAGTGATCCTGAAAACCGATATACCCAGACTTGAACTTACCATAATTTTCCTCATCCTTCCATTTCCCAGAATTCTTTCTTTCATACCAATCCTTGGACCAAGGCACAAAAGATAGTACTTTTTTCCCATTGAGCCAGTGCTCTACTTGCTCTGGTGTAAATACTATTTTAGAAGAGTTCCACTCTCCAACAGGATTCAATATTTTTTGCTCGGGATCGGCCACATGCATGGCATAATCCGAGGCGGTTTGCTGTAAGGGTTGAAGTGCCGCAGGATTTTCGGTATGTCCAAGGCTAAGGTTGTATGCCGTAAGATCGTGGATTTTTGCGTAATTTTCATCATCGATCAACTGGTATTCCGGGGAAATATTTGGCGGCCCGGCATTGGGGATACCTTCCTTTAGATGGTAAAAAATACCACTATTACCCCCTTCGGGCAATTTCCATTCCACATAAAGTTCAAAATTATCAAACTCTTCCAAACCATAGATTATATCCTTTCCTCCGGTATAATCCTGCTCTAGCCCCAATTCGGTATCAAACGTCAATACACTGTCCTTTACGACCCAGCCCGGAGGCAAGGTATCCCCATTGTATGCTCTCCATCCTTTAGTAGTTACTCCATCGAACAAGTATATCCAATTTTCGGCTTCTACTGCAGTTTCAGCTTTAGCTTCGGGTTTGGTGTCGGTTTTAGTTTTGCAGGAAGATAGTACCAATGCAACGGAAAAAAAGGCAATTAGTAGTTTCATGTATTTATTATTTCAGGAGAATTTATTAGGTCATGAAGATAAAAAAAAATTACAAGAGACCTAAGATAGCGCAGTGTAATTTAAACCGTTTTCAACTCCTGCAACAAATTCTCCATATCCAATGGCTTGGTAAACATGGTCAAGGATCCGTCCTGCTCATAGGTCCATAGGCTTTTTGGGCGGTCCCAATACAATTCCACCCCATTTTTGTCGGGGTCGTCCAAATAAATAGCTTCCGAAACACCATGGTCACTGGCCCCGGTCAATGGATATTCTTCCCTAAGCAAGCGTAGATATATTTTTGCAAAATCCTTTCTTGTAGGGTATAAAATTGCTGTATGAAACAAGCCCACACTATTGGCAGATGCAGGAGGAAGCCCTCTACTATGCCAGGTATTTAAACCAATATGATGGTGATATCCACCGGCCGAAATAAAGGCGGCTTGGTTTCCGTACATGGTGGTTACTTTAAAGCCCAATAGATTACAATAAAAATCCAAGGACCGTTCCAAGTCTGCTACCTTTAAATGTACATGCCCTATTCGGGCCTGTGCTGGAATAGTATATTTATTGTCCATTAGAGGAGTACATTAGACGTAAATTTCAATTTGTTATTACTGCCCAGCAATTTCGTTCACCAATGACCGTGGATATGATCAATATTTATAAATTCTTGCGGCGTAGGCTTTAGTGGTATCAATTGGATAAATAGTCATGGGATAGTTGCCAGAAGGCCTAACAACGGGCATTTCTACCGTCTTTTTCTCTGAATTAATTTTAGTGGACCTCTTATGGTCCTTTAAACCAATAAGCCCATCCTTAAAATTGAATCCAAAAACAATAGAATCCTTTATCCCAATTCCCTTTTTTCCAAATGCATTGGCCTCATGCTTGCTCCAATCCTTTACCAATATATCGTTATTGGCATTTTCATCTGGGGACGATATGGCGCGTTGTTGGGCATTGAGACTACTACTACCTATAAAAAATAATACCAAACATAAAAAGATGAAATATTTCATTTTATACTTTTTGTGGGCATAACACAAGAGTAATTCTTTAAAACTCCTCGCAATGAATACCCTTTTCCAATTGTTTCCTTAAGGCGGTTACCATACTTTTCAATTCCTCGGGTTCCTTGCCGTACTCAAAGGTCACCTTGGACTTCTTGCCGGAAAAATTTTCAATCTCCAACCACTCTGCCCCTCCATCTGCACAATCCGGACATCCCAAGATTTCAGGCAAAGAATTAAATTCATTTAAATCTACTGTTTTTTTAAGAGAGTCCCAACTCAATTGGGTCATGTTTTCTGTACACTTAATAGGTTCTACCTGATTATTCCAACCCGAACGGGAATAGATTACCGTACCCGACTTTAACAACATCTCGTTCTTACAATAGCCCACGCACATACCAAAGGATGTGCCATAACCCAACTGTTTGATATCTGAAGGATTTACTTCATTTTTTTCGCAAGAAAGCAATAGGCCGATTATAAATAAAAGAAATGCGCTCTTTTTCATTGGTTACCTCTGTTAAAAATTAAGCTTGTTCCAAAGAATTCCCTTTGGAGACGTATCGCCAATTAAAATACTGATGGTAAGATGTTTATAATGATATTTGGTTGCGTAAATTATTTAAGGTCTATTAGAAACCCATTAATTGGATCATGCTTAATAGTTCAATGAAATCGACCAAAGGGATTCATGAATACCTTCTTCTTTCATTTTCTTTGCTTGTCCAAAGAAAACGAAACAAAAGAAAAGACACTTCTTCACTATGTGGTCCCTAAAATCTCGAGATTTTAAGGACCGATACCATGGCCTAAATTATTTCCAAGGCTTCAATAATTCTTTACGGCCATGACATCTCCACCACGGAAGAAGACCGACCCAACAACAAACTTCAAAGGCAATTTATGGTGGTATTCGATAAAAAACAATGATCTATCGACACTATTGGATAAATGTAACAAAGGAACGGCCTATTTTCAATTTCGTCTTAAATCAAGTGGTTTTCGCATTGGATGGCGGAAGCCGTCCATAGAGCATTTCACCCAAGTGAAAGCGGCCTGGGCGGTGCGGCCGTGGAAAGTGCGTAGATTTAAAGAAATTTAAAATCAGCCTAGCGTTTTTTGGTTCGTTTTTTGGGCGATGCAAAAAATGAACAGGACACGAATACTGCGATAATTTATATTATCTTTTTCTAACTTACACCCATTTTGAGGATGACCCCATTAATTTTCAAGGCTATCCAAATTGAATAAAAAGGTATCAAATAACAGGAACAAATACCATATATCAATATCGGAAACTTATTAAATTTACTTGGGTCCTTATTAGTACACTCAATCAGAAATACTAGGGAGTAAAGGTCCAAAGGAAAATTACTTTCCATTCAATTTGGGCATATCGGCCAAAAGTGCTTTGAGCCCATCCCTATTAAGAAAAATAAAGCCAAAAATTAAAAGGACAAAAATTGGATTGATCAAAAAGAAGCCAACTTGAAACTTTAGATAGACATAATATATATCGATCAAGCTAAACAATCCAGCTAATAAGGTTGCGCCAAAAGCAAATAAATAAATCTTCTTATCCACAAAGTAAAAAAATGATGCAACACTTAACCATCCAATCCCTATGTACAATGCTCCATCAAGTTCAATATCCACAAATAAATTCATACCTATGGAAATAAGAACCAAAATTATAGCCAACAACAAAGGAATTATATCTTTTTTCATTGATGATTTTTTTCAATTTAATTTCTCCTTTTGGATTCTACGAAATAACCAATCTACTCTTCCTAATTTGTCCCCAGTGTTAAATATCGGCATTTTAAGACTAACAATTTAGTAGAAAATCAGTTTTTCTCCATCTTCAAAATTTTACTGTATAAACGAATCAATCCTAATTATATTGAGTAATCTACCAGGGTTTTGCTCAAATGCGGTTATGCAACAACCTCTCCGATCAAAAGCCCTATTACCTCCTCCAAGGTATCCAATACCCCAGGGTTGGTACAGTTGATTAGAATGGAGAAAACCATATCCTGTTCCGGATACACATAAAATACGGCATAGCCCCCTACCCCATTGCCCACATGGCCATAATAGGTCCTTCCCAACTTATCCTGGGCAACCTGCCAACCTAGACCATAGTAAGTTGGAGTTCCATCTATAATCCCAGAAGTAAGGAATTGGGACTGAATCCTATTCTCCCGAAACTTGGAATCCAAATATACCTGTCCGAAAAGTGCAATATCCGCTGAAGTGGACAAATATCCCCCTCCGGCCAATTTGTAAGTATTGTTTACGGGGATAGCCTTCCTGAACCCCAACCTGCCCCTTGAATAAAAAGTGGTACAGTTGGGAGGGAGTTTCCCAGGAACTTCGGGGAGTGTATTTTTTAACCCATAAGGATTTAATATTTTTTCCCGAACATAATCAGCAAAGGGGATACCACTCACCTCCTGCATGGCCATGGAAATCAGCACCCAATCAAAACTGGTATACTGAAAGCCTTTACCCGGCTCAAAAAGAAGATCGTCATCCTGAAAAAGGGCCAAAGCTTCCTTATTGGTCATTGGCTTGTTCAATCCATATTCCCCGCCACGATAACCTCTAATTCCGGCAGTATGTCCTGCCAACTGACGCAGCGTAATGTCTACCTCCTTTTTTGGAAAGTACGGAACATACTTATAAATGGAAGCGTCCAAATCCAATTGCCCTTCCTCTACCATGGTGGCCAAAGCAGCCGCTGCTATGGGCTTGGATACACTGGCTATTCTAAAGATCGTATTTTGTGGATCTATGGGCGACTGTTGTTCTACATCCGCATATCCATATCCTTTCTCAAAGTACACTTCATTATTTTTGCGCACGGTAATCGCAAGACCCGGAACCTGCTGGTCATCTATAAGCTTTTGTAAGATTTGATCCGCTTGGATCTTGCCCAATAATTCCTTATCCCCTCCTATGACCCGTTGGGAGGCAAATAAATTCTTCAGGTATTTTATAATAGGATTCATCGGCGAAATAGTATGCTGCTTATAAATTATCGGAAATAGAAATTGGACCGCGACTGTAGCCTTTGGGTGCTAGTCAATAAAAATAAGTTCCCCTTTATACAATTGCTCCACCTCTACTGTGGCCGGTCTATTAAAACTTACCACATCACCGGTACCGCGCAAGGTCCCCTTTAGCGATTGCTGTGGGCTTATACGTATATCATTGGAACCTCTATGATTAAAACTAACGTTTTCCGCTATTAAAGCCTCGGCCTCCAAACGGGAATCCCCTGAAGCAAAAACAATATTAAAATTAGTTGTTTTGCCCCTTAAATTATAGAACGAAATTCCATTGGAAACAATGGTTAAACCTTGGGTGTCCAATTCCATATTGAACTCCCCACTGGTATAGCCGGCATCAGGGTCATTAAAACTTTCAGAAACAAGATTTAAACTAGGATAAGCCAATACGCCATCACTTAAAATATCCAGTCCAGTGCTACTTCTTATCTCCGTAATATTGGGAGCCGTAACATATACTTTGGTAAGTCCGTATTTTCGGGTAAAATTACAATCATTGGTATCGCGCAACAACAATCGGTCATCCACAACCTTCACCTCAACTTCGCTCCGTAAATATTCCCCAGTTTCCACTTCTACCTTTAATGGGCTTCCGTGTCTAAGGGTCAATTGTACATTCTCATAGACCGTAATCGTGGTAAAATTAGGCACTTCCACAATTTCCCTGTTAATATCCCCGGCATTTTGAAAGCAATCAGGGGCATTTTCACTGTTACAATTCCATAACAAGAACATTACCAACACAAGTATACCCCACCTTGAAACAACTCGAAAACTGTTTCTCCACCTATATTTTATCATCAAAATGAAATAGTTCATCTTATTAAATCTTTATAACCTACTGTTACCAAATTCCGTCAAATTGTGTTAGCCTATAGCCGCACCCCTACTCCGAATTCCACGGCTTCGGCTTTTGCCCCATGGGATTTTAAAGTTATAGCGCCGTATACCTTGTCCGAAAAATATCGTTTTAGGCCAATTCTATTGTAAACCTTGCCTTCAAAATCGAAAGGATAATATACATAATAGCCCAACTGGGCAATAACGGACATTTTATTGATGAAGAGTTCATGGCCCAAAAACAATCCAACACGCTTATAATCGTCATCAGCTTGCACGCCATATTCCGGGAAGGCTACCGACTGATAGCGAATAAGTTCTTTTAAAAAGTTGGAAAAATAAACATCTGCACCAAACTGCAGCGCACTTTTTCTAGTAAAGCGTTTGTCCATATAAGCCGAAAAAATGTAAAAAGCATATTGACCGGAGTCCACCACATCACTCTCATTAATGCCTGACCTAAAGGCGAGATTAAGTTTAATAGGCTCTGAAACCTTCAATTTTTCGGTTCTAATATATTCCCGTTCCTGGCCACCATCCAGATCATAGGTCAATCCCACATTTAAGGCCATGGTATTGGTAGAGGTATTGGGTGCGGTAACGTTGGCATTGGAGTAATGTACTAAAGAAATCCCTGCCGTAAGCCCTAAGCCCTTAAATAAATTCTCTTTGTGATAGTTGAACATTAAATAGGTAGAACTCAAAAAGTGGGAGCCATAGGCGTTGTTCCTGAAATTTTCATTCTTATCAAAGGGATTGGTGTTATAGGCTATACCCTGCCCCAACCTAAATTGAAGGTTTCTTCTAAAAAAATAAAAATTATAATGGGCATATAGTCCAAAATTCTCTCCCAAAGTACTGTTGTTCATATTCTGATAAACGAACGAAAAACCAGTATCCGGATAATTGTAGAGTTGCTGCCATTCCTCGTCCCCATAAGTCTTCCTATTATATCCCAAGATAATACCACCGGGATGATTGGTGATCAAATGTGAAATATCCGGATTGTGCAAGAGTACAGAACCATAGTATTGGCTAACATCCAAGGTATATCTCTTGGTTTCTTGCCGGTTTTGTGAAAAGCAAAAAGCTGTCGACAGACAGCTTAAAAGAAATAGCTTTAGTTTCATGGGGAGCAAATGTAATGAAAAATTAAAAATAGGCGTTTCTAAAACTTGGCAATACTAAATACCTTCCTTGAACTCCTGAAATTAATTCAATGCAGAACCTATTCCAATCCGTTTCACAGCCCTTGTAACCTTGAACAAACCTTAAAACAACTCTTTGGCAATGGCCTCAATATTATCGGATTTTCCCATAGAATAATAGTGCAGTACAGGAACCCCTGCCGCTTTCAGCTCCTTGGATTGCTGAATGGCCCACTCTATACCTACCTGTCTCACATCCGCGTTAGTGGAACAATCCTCAACAGCGTCTATCAAGTCCTGTGGCAGATCTATTTTAAAGACCTGTGGCAATAATTGTAAATGTCGCTTTACGGCAATAGGCTTAATCCCTGGAATAATGGGTACGTTGATTCCCATTTTCTTCGCAGCTTCCACAAACTCGAAAAATTTCTGATTATCAAAAAACATTTGTGTAACTACATAATCGGCCCCAGCCTCCACCTTTTCCTGTAATCGTTTTAAATCCGTAATTAAGGATGGTGCTTCCAGATGCTTTTCAGGATACCCAGCTACGCCGATACAAAAATCGGCACTATGTACCGTCTCCACCTTGTCATGTAAATAATTTCCGTGATTTAAGGCGTAGATCTGTTTCACCAGCTCGGAGGCGTAAGCATGTCCACCCTTGGTAGGATTAAAATACTGTTCCTCTTTCCTTGCATCCCCACGAAGGGCCATTACATTTTGGATACCCAAATATTGACAATCTACCAACACATATTCGGTTTCCTCCTTGGTGAAACCACCACAAAGCACATGTGGAACGGTATCTACACCGTATTTGTGTTGTATAGAGGCGCAGATACCCACAGTTCCGGGTCTCATACGGGTCAATCTTTTATCCAACAACCCGTCCCTATCTATGTACACGTACTCCTCCCGAGAAGTAGTAACATCAATGAAGGGCGGCTTAAACTCCATTAAGGGATCAATATTATCATATAATTCCTGTATACTTCTTCCTTTGACCGGTGGTATGATCTCGAAGGAAAACAATGTCTTCCCGTCCGCTTTTTTTATGTGTTCCGTTACTTTCATAATTTCTCCCTCTTTCCTCTTCCAAAGAAAAGGCCTATTAGCGATTATATTATTTATTGCCCTATACAAGGGCTATTCTTAATTCTTATTTTCAATTTTTTTTGCGACCTGGACCTAGACCAAGACCTGCAAGGTTTTCAAAACCTTGTAGGTCTCATTGACAAAAATAATCATCCTCAATATTTCGCAGAAAACCTCATCCAGACCTACAAGGTTTTGAAAACCTTGCAGGTCGCTGAAAAAATCTTGCAGGTCCCTGTCCTTAATCATCCGCAATATTAGGTGCCAACCATCGCGTGGCCTCCTCCATAGGAATTCCTTTCCTTGCTGCAAAATCGGCCACTTGGTCCTCCTTTATTTTGCCTACTCCAAAATAACGCGCTTCCTTATTGCCAAAATAGTATCCACTTACACTGGCAGCTGGCCACATGGCCAAACTATCTGTCAACTCTACCCCGATCTTTTCCTTCACCTCCATTAATTCCCACAACGTCAACTTTTCCAAATGGTCTGGACAGGCCGGATAACCCGGAGCAGGCCTAATTCCTATATAGGACTCCTTGATCAGCTCTTCATTACTTAAGCCTTCATTAGCTGCGTATCCCCAATGGTTGATCCTTACCTCCTTGTGCAAATATTCCGCAAAGGCCTCCGCAAAACGGTCTGCGAGTGCCTTGACCATTATACTGTTATAGTCATCCAAATTTTTACGATAACCGTCTGCCAATTCATCCGTACCAAAGCCTGTTGACACGCAAAAACAACCAATATAATCCTGCAGACCACTTTCTTTGGGGGCAATAAAGTCTGACAGCGCAAAATTAGGTTTCCCCACATATTTTTTGGCCTGTTGCCTTAAAGTCCTAAAAACAAACTCCTCCCCATTGTGGGTAAGGGCTATATCATCATCATTAATGGTATTGGCAGGAAACAGTCCGAAAATAGCCTTTGCTTGGAAAAGTTTACCATCCAAAATCTTCTTCATCATTGCCTTGGCATCCGCAAAAAGCTCGGTTGCCTGTTTGCCCACTACCTCGTCTTCCAAAATATCCGGATACTTGCCATGCAGCTCCCAACTTCTAAAGAAAGGGGACCAATCTATGTAAGGCTCCAATTCCCTGAGGTCAAAATCCTCGATCATTTGGATACCCAATGTCTTTGGCTTTACAATTTCTGCCTTTGACCAATCCAACTGATATTTATTTTTTCTTGCCGCCTCAAGGGTTAAATACTCCTTATGTTTGCCCCTATTCAGGAATTTTTGTCTAAAGTCGGCATAGTCCAATTTAATGTTTTCCTTATACCTATTGGAGGATTCCTTTTGTAGAAGGTCGCCCACCACTGTAACTGCCCTGGAAGCATCATTTACGTGTACCACGGCACTCTTATACTGCGGGTCTATTTTAACGGCAGTATGTGCCTTACTGGTAGTAGCACCACCGATAAGCAAGGGAACCGTAAAATTTTGCCGTTCCATTTCCTTGGCCAAAAAGACCATTTCATCCAAGGAAGGGGTAATAAGTCCGCTCAGACCTATAATATCCACATTTTCTTCCTTGGCAGCATTAATAATCTTCTCAGGGGGGACCATTACTCCCAAATCTACGATCTCGTAGTTATTACAGGCAAGGACCACACTTACAATATTTTTTCCTATATCGTGAACGTCGCCTTTTACGGTCGCCATTAGTATTTTACCGGCAGACGAGCTGCCTCCTTCCGGCTGGGGATTTTTAAGTTTTTCCTCCTCTATAAACGGCAAGAGATAAGCCACTGCTTTTTTCATAACCCTGGCCGATTTTACCACTTGGGGCAAGAACATCTTACCACTTTGAAAAAGATCGCCCACCACGTTCATTCCGGTCATCAAATGCCCTTCGATAACTTCTATTGGGGCTTTCACACTTAAACGGGCCTCTTCAACATCCTCTACAACATATTGATCTATTCCCTTGACCAAGGCGCGGGTAATTCTATTTTGCAAGGGTTCTTCCCTCCAAGAAAGGTCTACCTTATTTTCCTTCTCCTTACCAATTACGGTTTCTGCAAATTCCAATAATCGCTCCGTGGCATCTTCCCTTCGGTTCAGGATTACATCCTCTACATGTTCCAAAAGGTCCTTTGGAATATCATCATAAACCTCCAGCATACTAGGGTTTACAATTCCCATATTCATACCCGCCTTTATGGCGTGATAAAGAAACACGGAGTGCATTGCCTCCCGTACGGGATTATTCCCCCTAAAACTAAAGGACACATTACTCACCCCTCCACTTACACTACAAAAAGGCAGATTTTCTTTTACCCACGCGGTAGCCTTTATAAAATCGAGCGCATTTAACTTATGCTCATCCATTCCCGTGGCCACGGGAAAAATATTAAGATCAAAAATAATATCCTCCGGGGGGAACCCTACCTTATTCACCAAAATATCATAAGAGCGTTTGGTGATTTCCAATCGCCTTTCGTAGTTATCGGCCTGCCCTACTTCATCAAAGGCCATAACAATGACGGCAGCACCGTATCGCCTGATTAATTTTGCGTGGTGTATAAACTCTTTCTCCCCTTCTTTAAGGCTTATAGAATTTACTACACATTTTCCTTGAACAACCTGTAGACCTGCCTCAATAATATCCCATTTGGAGCTATCGATCATGATAGGGACCCGGGCAATATCCGGTTCGGCTACAATAAGGTTCAAGAACTTTACCATAACCTCCTTGCCATCAATAAGGCCATCGTCCATATTAACATCAATGATCTGAGCTCCGCCTTCCACCTGTTCACGAGCTATATCCAGGGCCTCTTCAAACTTCTCCTCCTTGATCAATCTCAAGAATTTTTTGGAACCGGCCACATTGGTACGTTCCCCCACATTTACAAAATTGCTTTCTGGAGTTATCACCAAAGGTTCCAAACCTGAGAGTTTTAAAAACCGCTTAGTACTATGTTGTTCCTTATCCGTAGTATTGCTCATTATTTATGTATTGACCTCAATATTAAAAACACTGTACAGCATCCTTAAAATGGCAAATTTGATAGTTCTACATTACCTCCCGAGAGGATGATTCCTATTTTTTTATTCCTAAACTTCTCTTTCTCTTTCAACAAGGCCGCAAACGGTACTGCACTGGATGGCTCTATTACCAACTTCATCCGCTCCCAAATTAATTTCATGGCACTGATAATTTCATCCTCCTCCACTCTAATTATGTCAGACACCAATTCCATAATAATGGGTAAATTTATATCCCCTAAGTTAGTTTTAAGTCCGTCGGCAATAGTGTTTACTGATATATTGTACTCTATTTTTCCACTCTTAAAAGTCCTATAGGCATCATCCACTTCCATGGGCTCACCACCTACAACCCTGCAATTGTCCCCTAAATAATGGGCTGCCAAGGCTGTACCTGCAATAAGTCCACCACCACCTACCGGGCTCATAATATATTCCAAATTGGGCTGGTCCTGTAATAATTCCAATGCCGCTGTACCTTGCCCCACAATCACATTAAGATCATTGGATGGATGTAAAAAAACAGCTCCTTTTTCCACAACAATGGTTGCTGCCGATTTTTCCCTGGCTTCCAAGGTAGGCTCCGTTATGGTTACCAACCCTCCGTAAGCTTTCACCGCGTCTATTTTTACGGCCGGGGCACTGGATGGCATTACTATATAGGCATCCACCCCCAAATTCTTAGCTGCCAAGGCCAAGGCCTGACCAAAATTTCCTGAGGAATGGGTTACCACTCCTGCTTTTTTCTGAGAATCACTCAATTGCTGAATGGCATTGATAGCTCCCCGCATTTTAAAAGCACCCATTTTTTGGAGGTTCTCACATTTAAAAAAAACCTCCGCCCCGGCTAATTCATTCAGCAAACGGGAGGTGAGCACCGGTGTTCTATGAACAAAGGGTTCTACCCTTTTTCCCGCCTCAAGAACAATCTGCCTGCTAGGTATCATTGTGTATGCGCTTCTAAGGTATTTAAGATTCTAGGGGAATAATCCTTAACCACATCGGCCATTGCCTTTATATGTTCGGGAGTGGTACCGCAACATCCGCCAACTATATTTACCAAGCCTTTTTCGGCATATTCCTTGATCTGTGCAGCCATTTCCTCAGGTGTTTCGTCATATTCCCCAAAAGCATTAGGCAATCCCGCATTAGGGTGGGCAGAAACCGCATGCTCCGTTTTACTGGAGAGCACCTCCAAATGGGGCACTAATTGGCTAGCTCCCAAAGCACAATTGAACCCTACGGACAATATGGGTATATGGCTTATGGATATCAAAAAGGCTTCAGCGGTTTGGCCGGAAAGGGTCCTACCCGAAGCATCGGTTATGGTGCCGCTCACCATAATGGGAACATCTATATTTCGTTCTTCCTTTACCTCTTCAATGGCAAATAATGCTGCCTTGGCATTTAAGGTATCAAAAATAGTCTCTACCAATAACATATCCACACCTCCGTCCAAGAGGGCTTCCACCTGTTGCTTGTAAGCAAGCCGTAGCTCTTCAAAGGAAACTCCCCTAAAACCGGGATCGTTCACATCTGGCGACATACTGGCCGTTTTATTGGTAGGACCAATACTCCCAGCAACAAAACGCGGCTTATTTGGTTCATTGGCAGTAAATTCATCGGCGACAGCCTTGGCTATTTTAGCCGACTCATAATTTAATTCGTAGACCAAATCTTCCATATGATAGTCTGCCATAGCTATGGTAGTACCGGAAAAAGTATTGGTTTCAACAATATCGGCTCCCGCTGCAAAATACAATCGGTGTACCTCCGCTATAGCTTCCGGCTGGGTAAGGGACAACAGGTCATTATTTCCCTGTAAGGGGTGTTCCCAATCCTTAAATCGTTCTCCTCTAAAATCTTCCTCCGTAAACTTATGTCGTTGAAGCATGGTCCCCATGGCACCATCCAACACCAAAATCCTTTCCTTTAGTACGTCTTGAATCTTCTTCATATTACTTTTCAAAAATGTTTGCTCGCCTTAGACCAAACAAAGATACCATCACATAAGGCCCCAAACTATTTGGGACCACAAAATTAGAAAATTGACACCCGAAAAACAAAGGATAACAATCCAGTTATCGGTATCAAAAAAATAAATAAAATCAAGTAAGGAAAAGTTTCGGACCTGCGTCTTTCTTTATGTTATCTATTCCCAAGTGAAATTCTAATTAAATAGAATAAAATATAGGATTAGAACGTAGCACCTTCTTTATTCTTACCGATAGTTACCGACAATGAAAAAGGGTTGCTAAGGCTTCACCGGGTCTAGTCCCTCCGCCTTTCTTGATAACGTTTCAAATTGATAATGAACTAGATGCAAAGTAACGCATCAGTGCCCTTAAAAGCAAGGAAACACTACTTTATTTTAATATTCCAAAAATTGAAATACCGGAATATTATGTAAAAACGAAACCTGCCAGATTTTAAGACCTGGCAGGCTAAAAGATTGGTCTAAAATGGTTATTAAGCCAAAATACTTTGAACTACTTCTTTTTTAGCTTCCTTCTTACTACCGTCAAATCCTTCCACCCCACCTACAGTGGTATATTTCATTACATAACGCTTTCCAGGATTGATCAACTGGTAAGCACTCTGACACATAACGGCTGCTTCATGGAAGCCGGACAATATTAATTTAAGCTTTCCAGGATAGGTGTTTACATCCCCAATAGCATATACCCCAGGAATATTGGTCTGATAATCGTAGGCGTTATTTACTTTAATGGCATTTTTCTCTATTTCAAGTCCCCAATCGCCAATTGGTCCTAATTTTGGGGAAAGTCCGAACAAAGGAATAAAATTATCCGCTTCCACATAGGTTTCACCTTTGGCCTCATCGTTATGTTTTACTACAACAGCTTCCAAATTATCGTCTCCGTACAGTCTGACCACCTCAGCTTCGGTAAATAATTTAATTTTACCCAGCTTGGCCAAATCAGCAGCTTTTTCCACTGAATCCAAGGCTCCCCTAAACTCATTTCTTCTGTGCACCAAAGATACCTCAGCAGCAACATCGGACAGGAATATTGCCCAGTCCAAGGCAGAATCACCACCACCAGAAATAACCACTTTCTTATCCCTGTATACTTCAGGATCTTTAATAATATAAGCTACGCCCTTATCCTCAAAATCCACCAAATTGGGAATCAAAGGTTTTCTAGGTTCAAAAGATCCCAATCCCCCTGCAATAACTACCACCGGAGCATGATGTTTTGTCCCTTTATTTGTGGTTACCACAAAGGATCCATCATCCAATTTATCCAAAGTTTCCGCTCTCTCCCCTAAGGTAAACCCAGGTTCGAAAGGTTGAATCTGTTGCATCAGATTCTTAACCAAATCTCCAGCAAGAATTTCAGGGAATGCAGGAATATCATAAATTGGCTTCTTAGGATAAATTTCCGAACATTGGCCCCCTGGTTGAGGCAAAGCATCTATAAGATGCGTCTTCAATTTCAACAATCCCGCTTCAAAAACCGTGAACAACCCTGTTGGACCCGCTCCAATAATAAGTATATCTGTCTTTATCATACTACTTTGATTAATTCCTAATTTATAATTGCACCCTTAAATCCTGAACTATTTTAGATAGGTACTTTTCTTTATTATTTATAACTCCTCTGAGTGTACTTGTAATGTTTGTGCATAATCCAATACCGCCGATCTGTGCTTTACAACTTCTCCTACAACTATAATTGCTGGGTTGCTTAATTGACACTCGACCACTATTTGCCCTATGGTATCTATTGTACCAATACCCAACTTTTCATCTTCGCGGGTACCGTTTTGAATAATCGCAATGGGCATATCCGCTTTACCTTCCAGTTTAAACAACTCAACGATTTCCGCCAGTTTTCCCATCCCCATCAAAATGACTATTGTGGCATTGGACTTGGCAGCTAAAGCTACATCAGTAGATAATTTATGATTCTTGGTGGTACCAGTAATTACCCAAAAACTTTCAGCTGCACCTCTTTTGGTAACAGGTATATTTTGGGAAGCCGGTACGGCCATCGAGGATGAAATTCCCGGTACCATGGCCACTTTTAGACCTTTACTGGCCGCATATTCCATTTCTTCCGCCCCTCTACCAAAAACAAAGGGATCACCTCCTTTTAATCTTACTACGTGCCCGTGGGTTTTGGCCCTACTTACAATAAGATCGTTTATCTGTTCCTGCTGGTAGGCATAGCATCCTTTTCTTTTGCCAACAAATATATGTTCGGCATTTGGAGCATAATCCAACAAGGCTACATCCACCAGGGCATCGTACAATACCACGTCTGCCGCCTGCAAGGCTTTTATGGCCTTTAACGTTATGAGCTCCACATCGCCAGGTCCAGCTCCCACTACGGTCAACTGTCCAAGCTTATTGGCATCCCTATTTAAATCAAGGTCCACCATCGTGGTATTAACGTGAATATTATCTTCCTTCCCGATCATTACTAAGCGTTTGTCAATTCTAATTTCCTATAAGCTTCCACATTGCCCAAAAATTCCTCGGCATCTTTTAAATACGCTTTTGCAAAGGCTTCTGTTGGTGCATTCTGATTTAATTGAAGGACCATTTTCTCAAAACCTTGCTCCAATTTAAATTTCCCTGAGGCCACAAACAACTCATCAAAATCCTTAATAATGCTGATATGGGTATTTACCTTGGTATTTTCGGCAGTCAATAAAGCCTTGGCCGTATTTACCATTGATGAATAGGAATGATAGATACTGGCTGCCCATTTTTCCTCTTCCAAATTCAATTTTGCAGTCTCTATCTTTTCCTCACTGTCAAACAACAAGGTGGCTATCAAATCTATTACTACCCCGGCACATTCTCCTACACCAATGGCTTGTTCATATTTTTCCGAGTTACCCCAATCGATAAAATCGGATGCCGTTAGGTTATCCACATCGGACAATGGCTTTAGAAAATCATAAAAATACATTTGCCCTTTTTCCTCATAATAATCTACAAAGGGTTTACCATTTCCGTTGGCATCGTAATCATTTAAAATAAGTCTTAAAGATTCTGGTCCCCTCTTACTAGGTATCTTAATTACCTTATCTGCAAATCGGCCGTTTCCATTTCCTAAATTACCACCTCCCAAAAGCACTTGAAGTGCTGGGGCCACCAATTTATTCTTTGTTCTAACAGACATACCCTGGAAACCAATATTGGCCATATTGTGCTGGCCACAGGCATTCATACATCCACTTATTTTAATAACCACATCCGGATTATTGATATAATGGGGGTATTCCGCCTTAATTACCCTTTCCAATTCATCCGCTATCCCAGTACTACTGGCAATTCCCAAATTACAGGTATCGGTTCCTGGACAAGCTGTAATATCCAAGGCAGTATTG
The DNA here is from genome assembly GCF_023016025.1 of Arenibacter sp. S6351L. Classification (NCBI taxonomy): domain Bacteria; kingdom Pseudomonadati; phylum Bacteroidota; class Flavobacteriia; order Flavobacteriales; family Flavobacteriaceae; genus Arenibacter; species Arenibacter sp. S6351L. The sequence goes on from NZ_JALKBB010000028.1 coordinate 28,533, forward strand.
TATCCAATCTCTGCGAAGCCTAATTTTTCCAATTCTTGATAGAAAAAAGGTACCAGCGATTCCTTAACATAAGGAATCAAGATATTCTGACGCAGACTCAATCTAATTTCACCTGCAGCATATTTTTCTACTAGATCTGCCAATTGTCTGGCTTTTTCTATATAAAAATCACCCAATAAAACCTTTACCCCAATAGCAACATATCCCTGTTGTTTTTGAGGAACCAAGTTGGTAGCCTTCCATTTATCAAAGGCTTTCTGGTCTTTAATGGTTACTTCAGGAGCAATATTCTCTGCAATATTCACACTTGGATAGGCATCCGCATCTATTTCGTAAGTTTGAACAGGTATTGCCAATTGCTCCTCTTCCAGCAATTGCTTAAATCCGTCCAAACCAATATCCTTCAACAAGAATTTCATTCTTGCCTTTGCCCTACTTTTTCTTTCTCCAAATCGGTCGAAAACACGGACTACTCCTTCCATTAAAGGAATAATCTTGTCGGTAGGCAGAAAAGAATATATTTCATCTGCATGGCGGGGCTGTGAGCCCAATCCTCCACCTAAAAGCACCTTAAAGCCTCTTACTCCATTCTCTATCTTGGCAATAAAGCCAAGGTCGTGCATGTAAGAAAGACCGGTATCCTCATCCGAGGCAGAAAAGGAAACTTTAAACTTCCTTCCCATTTCCTGACTGATGGGGTTTCTTAAAAAATATTGGAAAAGTGCATGTGCATATGGGGAAACATCGAATGGTTCGTTTACGTCTATGCCGGCAGTTTCACTAGCGGTAACGTTTCTCACCGTATTTCCACAGGCTTCCCTGATCGTAATATCATCCTGTTCCAACTGGGCCCATAATTCGGGTGTGCGGTTAATATCCACATAATGGATCTGGATATCCTGACGCGTAGTTATATGAAGTCTGCCCGTAGAGTATTCTTCGGAAACGTCACATATCCTTCTTAACTGCTGAGAGCTTACTTTCCCGTAAGGTAATTTTATACGAATCATTTGGACACCAGGTTGCCTTTGACCGTAAATTCCCCTAGCCAATCTTAGACTACGGAATTTCTCCTCATCCAAACTACCGCCTTGAAATTCACGGATCTTAGCTTCCAATGCTATGATATCCTGTTCTACAACCGGGTTTTCCACTTCTGTTCTGAAAGTCCGCATGCTACTTATATTTTTTATTCGAATTGATTATTAACTTTTAAAAAATCTTTATCCCATAGGAATAATAGGTTAAATTGACAACAACGCCATACCCTAGGGTACGGAAGCGGGGTTTAATTTATAAACCCGACCCCAGCTGTTGTATTGGATTGATTATCTATTAGGATAAAAGAGCCATTGGTTCTGTGATTCTTGAAGGAATCATAAAAAATTGGCTTGTTCAATCTAAAGGTAACCTGTGCTATATCGTTCATCCCCAAGGCATTGATAGAGCTATCTATACCTGAGTAATCAGGATTAATCTTATGATGAATGTTTTCAACCTTCGCCAAAACCTTGTTTACTCCGTGCTGCACCACATATTTGCTTCCCACCGTTAAATTCTGGGAATCCATCCATGAAACCGTAGCTGTAAATTGCTTGTCTATTGTAGGCAAATCACCTGCCTTGACCAACATATCCCCCCTACTTACATTTATTTCATCTTCCAAGGTAATGGTTACGGAAGAACGTCTTGTTGCTGTTTTATATTTTTTGTCGTAAAAATAAATTTCCTTGATTTTTGATTTGGTCATAGATGGCAAGACCACTACTTCATCACCAACACTCAGCTCACCTCCATATACTTTTCCGGCAAATCCTCTAAAATCATGATACTCCTCCGTTTTGGGACGTATCACATATTGCACCGGAAATCTTGGGGTACCTACATTATAGATATCCTTTCTATCCAATTCCTCAAAATGCTCCAATAGAGTTTGTCCTTTGTACCATACCATTTTCTCAGACCTGTTTACCACGTTGTCACCCTTAAGTGCACTTACGGGAATAAAGGTTATTTTCTGGTCTTGGTAATCGCGCTTACTCATCAGTTCCTCAAAATCTGCTTTGATTTCATTGTATCTTTCCTCTGAGTAGTCTACCAGGTCCATTTTATTAATGGCCACGATAACATCTTTGATCCTCAATAAATTATTGATAAAAAAGTGCCTGTTGGTCTGCTCTATCACTCCTTTTCTAGCGTCGATCAAAATAATGGCCGCTTGGGAAGTAGAAGCACCGGTAACCATGTTACGGGTATATTCCACGTGACCAGGGGTATCCGCAATGATATAACTTTTATTGGGTGTAGAGAAATAGATATGTGCCACATCTATAGTAATTCCCTGTTCCCTTTCCGCCACTAAACCATCTGTAGCCAAAGAGAAATCCAGATAATCATATCCTTTTTGCTTACTAGTCTTTTCAATGGCTTCCAACTTATCGTCTGTCAGGGATTTGGTATCATAAAGCAATCTTCCGATCAAGGTACTTTTACCGTCATCTACACTTCCTGCTGTTGCTATTTTTAGTACTTCCATTTCTTTTGTGTTTTGTATTAGACATGAGATTCCGCTGACAATTTTAACAAGTGCCAACTCACTTCAAATGCCGACTTTAAAAGTATCCTTGTTGTTTTCTTTTCTCCATTGCGGCTTCGGAGCGCTTATCATCTATTCTAGCTCCCCTTTCCGAAATCTTGGATTCCCTAATTTCGCCTACTACCTTTTCTATGGTATCTGCGTGGGACAATACCGCTGAAGTACAACTCATATCCCCAACAGTTCTAAAACGAACCATACGCTCTTCCACTTTCTCATCCTCTGCACGGAAAACAACATCATCTTCTGCCGACCATATAAATCCGTCCCTTAGGAAAATCTTTCTCTTGTGCGCAAAATAGATAGAAGGTATTTCTATGTTCTCTTTTTGGATATAGCTCCAAACATCCAATTCTGTCCAGTTACTTATTGGAAAAACCCTTACGTTCTGACCCAATTCTATCTGACCATTCAACATATCGAACAACTCTGGGCGTTGGTTTTTCTCATCCCATTGACCAAAATCATCACGAACGGAGAAGATACGTTCTTTGGCACGTGCCTTTTCTTCATCCCTTCTAGCTCCACCTATACAGGCATCGAACTTAAATTCCTCAATGGCATCCAATAAAGTAGTGGTCTGCAACATATTCCTACTGGAATATTTACCAGTTTCCTCTACCACTTTCCCCTGATCTATAGAATCCTGAACATTACGAACTATTAACTCCACTCCCAATTCCTTTACCAACTTATCCCTAAAGGCGATGGTTTCCGGGAAATTATGCCCAGTATCAATATGCATTAAAGGGAACGGTATTTTAGCCGGGAAAAAGGCTTTTTGCGCCAATCTTACCAAGGTAATGGAATCCTTACCTCCCGAAAAAAGCAACACCGGCTTTTCAAACTGTGCCGCAACTTCCCTTAAAATATAAATTGCTTCGTTCTCCAAAGCATTATTGTTCAATACTTCCAATTCATTCGATCCGCTCACGTCTACTAGTGTTTCCAATTCTGATTCTACAATGCTCACAATAATTCTGTATTTAATTGGCTTTCCCCTATTGGAATAATTCGCCAATTGTTAATATTCTTTTCTTAGGTATGAAGCCCACATTCCCGGTTTTCCAAAACCTTGGTGGGGTCAAAGTATTTATGCTCATTGGGCAAATTCCTATCCTTGAGGTAAGCATCCAATTGACTATCGTTATAATGATAAAATGGACTCACCTTCAAAACCCCGTCCTTGCTTAAACTTAAAATATCCAACGAATCCCTTAAAGCAGTCTGTCCTTGCCTAAGATTCGTAAACCATACATCTGGCTTATGCTCCTCCATCGCCCTTCTAAACGGTTCCAATTTCACCTGCTCCGTAAAAAGTTGATGCTTGGGATCATCTATACCTGGAATTCCCATGATAGCATCCCTATGTGAGGAAGTTTGCTTGGGAACATATAATTTTACATTTAAATGTAATCTAGCAATTAGCTCTTCGGCATGCTTGTAGGTATTGGGCGTATTATAACCCGTATCGCACCAAACAACAGGAATATGTGGAGAAACATCCGTCACCGCATGCAAAATGGCTACTTCATATGGACGGAAATTTGTGGTTACCAAAGGTTTCTCGGCAGACTGTATTGCCCAGGAAATTATTTCCTCAGGTGGTATACCTTTAAATTGTTGGTTTAATTTATTTATTTGTTCCTCTGTGTATGCCATTGTCCTCAATTCTTAAATTACTTTGAATTTTACCGTTTTACTTTCCCCAACTAATCTTGTTCCAGATTCTTTCATGAAAAAAATACAACAACATCTTGGTAAACAACTCTACTACCCCTATTGAAAATGCCACTGACAATGTCCCGGTTACGATCCAAGAAATAAGAATAGTGTCCAAGGTTCCAATAATTCTCCAACTAATAGATTTAGCAATACTCCTTTTAGGATTTTCGGAAGACTTATCTGCCTTATAGCTTTTAGTTACAGTACTTGAATTATTATTTGCAATTAATTGTTCAGCAATCATATGACAAAAAAACTTAAATTTATTACCCTACCGATTTAATAGAGTAAGCAAAAATAGAAATATTTTACAAACCACAATAAAAAAAAATAGTTAAAATTCAACTTACCCTATAAATTTAGTAGATTAATAAAATTTTGCTTGGATTTTGACGATAATTAATACTTCCGTCGAAATATATGCATAAACTAACGCCCCAGCTAAAAAATACCTTTGTAACCTTAAGGTACCAGGTCGGCAAGCGTATTGTTCTTAAACACCTCCAGGGTACTGTCCCTAACCTGTAGCATTAATTTATGTACGGAACAGCTGGCCTCGTCGGGACAATCCTCACATTTCTCGTAGAAGTTTAAACTTACACAGGGCACCATAGCTATAGGACCTTCCAACACCCTCATAACAGTGGTCATCGGAATATCCTTGGGTTCCTTAATAAGGTAATAACCCCCACCTTTTCCTTTTTTGGAACCCAGAAGTCCTGTTTTTCTCAAAGTGAGAAGAATACTCTCCAGAAACTTTTGAGAAATGTTCTCATGTTTGGCTATTTCAGAAATCTGAACGGGAGTGCGTCCCTTTTGAGCAGCCAAGAAGGTTAGTGCCTTTAATCCGTATTTTGTCTTTTTGGAAAGCATGCAGCGAAGATAAGGAAAATTAACATTCGCAATTAGGCATGCCCCAATTTTGCATAAAGAGGTTCAACAACAAGGCAAGCTGGCAATGTTTCCTTCTACCCCAGTGCTTGTTCAATATCTGCGATGATATCATCTATATGCTCCAAGCCTACCGACACCCTTACCATACCATCCGTTATTCCTGATGCCGATCTTTCTTCCACGGACAATTTGCTGTGCGTGGTAGATGCTGGGTGTGTGACTATACTTCTTGAATCCCCTAAATTGGCAGACAAGGACAACATTTTTATAGCGTTGAAGAATTTCTGTCCGGCCTCTACCCCTCCCTTTACTTCAAAAGCTACCACGCAGCCCCCAGCCTTCATCTGTTTCTTGGCCACCTCATATTTAGGATGCGATTTTAAAAAGGGATATTTTACCCAATTAACCTTGGGGTGACCTTCCAAGAACTCAGCCAGCTTCAGTGCATTATCACAGTGTTTATCTACACGCAGCGCCAAAGTTTCCAGACTTTTGGACAGTACCCAAGCATTAAAAGGTGACAAAGAAGGACCCGTAATTCGGGAAAAACGATACACCTTATCCATCAAAGCTTTGCTGCCCACCGTAATACCGGCCAACACCCTACCTTGACCGTCCATTAATTTAGTTCCGGAATGGATTACCAAATCGGCCCCATACTTAATAGGTTGCTGTAAATAGGGCGAAGCAAAACAATTATCTATGATATAGATCAAATTGTGTTTTTTCGCAAATTGGCCCAATACCTCCAGATCCAAAACATCTACTCCAGGATTGGTAGGAGTTTCAGCATATATAATTTTAGTTTTTGGAGTGAGCAATTCCTCCAATTTATCCAGCTCATCTATCTTAAAATAGCTTGTTGAAACATTCCATTTTGGAAAAAACTGAGTAAACAAACTATGGGTAGACCCAAATATACTTCTAGAAGAAATTATGTGATCCCCACTGTCCAACAGGGCAGCAAAAGTGGAAAACACGGCCGCCATACCCGATGCAAAGGCAAAACCATCCTCGGCCCCTTCCATCTTACAAACCTTCTCTATAAACTCGGAAGAATTGGGGTTGCTATACCTCGAATAAATATTGCGTTCCTTTTCCTCTGCAAAGGAAGCACGCATGTCCTCAGCATCCTCAAAGATAAAACTTGAGGTTAAATACATAGGTGTGGAATGTTCCAAAAATTGGGTACGTTCCGTTTGGGTGCGTATAGCTTCCGTTTCAAATTTAAAATTCTTCTTCATTATTTCTGTTCTATCTAATTCTTCTACTTTCTCTTCCTAATATGCATAATTCCGATATGGGATTCACCTCTCTGCCGACATTTTTCGGTGGCTGAGCGGAGCCGGAGCCAGCAAAATTTAACCTTTTTCAGCAATACGCAATATATCCCCAAAAACACCTCTGGCCGTTACTGCAGCTCCTGCACCTGCGCCTTGAATAACCAAAGGATGCTGTCCATAAGACTCCGTATATATTTCAATAATGGAATCGGATCCTTTTATTTGACCAAGGGCACTCTCTTTGGGAACAGAGATCAATTTCACCTCCAATTTCCCTTTTTCCTTTTGCAGGTCCCCTGAAAGGTCGCCCACATAACGCAATACGTATCCTGGTTTTTGCGCCTTCTTTATTTTGCTAAATTTCTCATCCAAAATGTCCAGTTTTTCCAAAAAGCCTTTTACATCAACATCTTGCAGCGACTCTGGAATTAAATTTTCAATTTGTATATCCGAAAACTCATTGCTAAGATCCAACTCTCTGGCCAAAATGAGCAGTTTCCTACCCACATCGTTACCGGAAAGATCTTCGCGTGGGTCCGGTTCGGTATACCCTAACTCCATAGCTTCTTTTAAAATTACCGAGAATGGGGCTTCCTTTTCCGAAAAAGTGTTGAAAATATAACTTAAAGATCCCGAGAAGACCCCTTTTATTCTTGTAATATTCTCTCCTGAAAGATGCAACAATTTAATGGTGTCTATCAACGGTAGCCCTGCACCAACATTGGTTTCGTATAAATACTGCTTTTGATGCTTGGCAAGTTCCTCCCTAAGCAACTGATAATAATCGAAGCGCAAGGTATTGGCAATCTTATTGGACGACACCAAATCAAAACCGTTATCCACGAAATCAAAATATGAGGCCACAAATTCTTCATTGGCAGTATTGTCTACCGCAATAAGGTTCTCCAAATGATTATCCTTGGCATATTTAAAAATATCGTTTAATTTATAGGGTATCGCCTTGGTTTGCATGGCACTTTTCCAATTTTTGGAAATACCATTTTTATTCAATAGAACCTTTTTGGAATTGGCAACTGCAAAAACATTGATATTGATGCCCTTTCTTTTTTCTATAGTCTTATTGGATTTAAGAATCTGATCAATGAGGGTCCCCCCCACATTTCCATGACCAAAAATGGCAATATTTACTTTTTTGCTTATTCCAAATATCTGGCCGTGCACTACATTCAATGCCTTGTGCAAATCTGATTTTTTCACCACCAGACTCACATTTTTTCCAGAAACGGTATTGTTGAACAACAAGGGAACCACTTGGTTTTTGATGAGCGCATTGAATGGCTTGTGAAAAGTACTCAAGTCCTGTCCCACAATCGAAATAACCGATACTTGATCTATAACCGTAATATTATTGATGTCCTGTAGTTTAAAATCGGTTTGAAATTCCTCTTCCAAAGCCCTTTTGGCTAAATTGGCATTTTTGGCATCGACCACCAAACCAATCCCTCTTTCCGATGATCCCTGGGAAATAATACTTACACTTATGTTATTATTGCCCATTGTCCTAAAGATACGGGCATCTACCCCTACTTTACCCAATAAACCTCGGCCCTCCAAATTGATCAAGGCCATATTTTCAATGACCGACAAGGATTTGATACCTTCCTTACTGGTCTTGGCACTGATCAAGGTACCCTCGTTATCGTTGTTGAAGGTATTAAGGATCCGCAATGGAATATTCTTTTCTATTAATGGAATAATAGTCTTGGCATGTAGGATATTGGTTCCAAAATTTGCCAACTCATTAGCTTCGCTATAGGAAAGTTCCGAGATTCTTTTAGCCTCTGTCACCAAATCCGGGTTGGCTGTGAATATACCATCTACATGGGTGTAGTTCTGTAACTCCTCGGCATTGAGGTAATTGGCCAACAAAGCAGCAGAGTAATTACTCCCGTTTCTACCCAAGGTGGTTGTTTCATTTAGTTCATTGGAGGCTATAAACCCTGTAGTTACCACTACAGCATCCAGGTCCAATTTCCCGAACTCACTTTTTACATTTTCCTTGGACAAGGTTTCCAATACCTTGGCATCCCCAAAATTGGAATCTGTTTTAATTAGCTGTCTAGAATCAATGAATTTGGCGTTAACACCCCTACCTATAAGTAATTTTGCCACCAATTTAGCCGAAAGCAATTCTCCAAAAGCTAAAACCTGATCTTTTATTTTAGGGCTATAATCGCCCAATAAAGCTACCCCTTCGAACAATTTTACCAATCCCCGAAATTCTTCGGAAAGATTAACATTGCCATAAGTGTGCCTTTGATATTTTTCAAATTGTTCAAAATCCGTTACATAATCAAGCCCCTTGGCCGCTTTGTCCAGCATCCCTTCCAATTCGTCCGTAGCCTTGTTCCTGGCCGATACCACAACCGCAATATTTTCACCATTGGCAACCTTGTCCGTTATTATCTGAAGTACAGTATCCAACCCCTCTCCATTGGCCAATGATTTGCCTCCAAATTTTAGGACCTTGACTTTTTTAGATCTTCCATTGCGCTCAAAAACTCCCTTTAACAACTCCTCCATTTGATTGAACTCGATCAAAAAGGCATCGTGCCCGTGTAAGGAATGTATTTCCCCATAGGTTACATTGCTGTTGGCCTGGGCCAATTTCTTAAAGGTATCCTTGTTTTCCTGGGCCGTAAAAAAAAGGTCGGAATCTACCCCAATGATATGAATATTGGTATCGCTATTTTGAAGATTAATGAATGCCTCTTCCCCATTTCTATTTATATCAATAGTCTTCAGCAGTTGATTCATTAGTTTGTAGGCCGACAATTGAAAACGTTCCTGTAATTTATTACCATGGTGCGTTAGCCAACTCTCTACATTAAAGACTTTCAGTTCCTCATTGGTGCTTCTTTTAAAACGCTCCTTAAAGGATTCCGGTGTCCTATAGCAAAGCATGGCATGCATACGTGCATCATGTACGGGCTGCTTGGAGTTCACCAAGAACTGTTCCTGAATCTGGCAGTTGGCAATAAGCCAATCCGTAGACTTCCAATCAGATGCTACTGGAATAAGATGTTCCGTTAAGTGCGGATCAATTGCTGCCATTTCCCAAGCGATACCTCCGCCTAAAGACCCCCCTATAAGCGCATATAACTTACCTATTTTTAAAGCCTCAAGTCCCAGAAGGAAAACCTTGGCAATGTCCTTGGCAACAAAATCCTTATAATTATCTATTACAAACCCGTCATACCCATTTCCCGGTATATTAAAGCAAAGAATGGTGTATTTTTTGGTATCAATACATTTTCCTTCTCCTATCAATGTTGTCCACCAGCCATGTTCGCCTGCCACATTGGAATTACCTGTAAGGGCATGGTTCACCATTATTATAGGTGCGGAATGCAATGGTTGGCCAAAGATCTCGTAGGACAAATTAATATCCAAGGTTTTGCCGCTATAGGTAACGTATTTATTTATTGAAAGATGATGTAACATAAGTTGTTTAAACTAATAATTTTCTTGATAGAACTTTGTCATTGATGATGAAATGATCAGGGAGTGCCTTAATATTATACAAATTAATTGCCGCACTCCCGTATCACTTTGTTAATGACTATAAAAGGAAATAAAATAATTTTTACGCTAAAACAGATTTATCAATGACTGAAAATGCTTGAACCAAATCTGCTTTTATATCTTCAATATCCTCCAAACCTACACATAGACGTATTAGATCTTTTGTTACGCCTGTAGATTGCTGGGCTTCATCATCCAATTGTTGGTGCGTGGTGCTTGCAGGGTGAATAATTAAAGACTTGGTATCCCCAATATTTGCCAATAAGGAGAATAGCTTGGTTTCATCCACCACTTTTTTGGCCGATTCGTATCCGCCTTTAACCCCGAAGGTCACTATTCCACTTTGTCCTTTTGGAAGGTATTTTTTGGCCAAGGAATAATATGGACTGGATGAAAGGCCTGGATAGTTTACCCATGCCACTTCCTTTCTATCCTCCAACCATTTAGCCAATTCCAAAGCATTTTCACTGTGTTTCTTGATACGAAGTTCCAATGTTTCCAAACCTTGAATAATTTGAAAGGCATTAAATGGACTCAAGGCTGCACCGAGATCCCTTAAGCCTTCAATTCTCACCTTTGCAATAAAGGCAGCCGCACCCAAGACATCATGATAAACCAAACCGTGGTATCCGGGAGATGGCTCCGTAAACTCAGGGAATTTACCACTGCTCCAATCGAAAGTACCGGCATCTACAATGACACCTCCCATAGAAGTACCATTGCCATTGATATATTTTGTAAGGGAATGTATTACAATATTTGCCCCGTGTTCAATAGGTTTAACCAAAGCACTTGTGGCAACCGTATTATCCACTATAAAAGGTATTTTTGCTTTTTTGGCCACTTCGGATATTGCCTTCAAATCCAACACGTCCAATTTTGGATTTCCCAGGGATTCTACAAAAATAGCTCTGGTATTTTCCTGAATGGCATTCGCAAAATTCTCCTCGTCCCCTGGCTCAACAAAGGTGGTGGTAATACCCAATCTAGGCAAAGTCACCGCCAACAGATTATAGGTACCTCCATAAAGGCTACTGGAAGCCACTATATGATCTCCCGTTTTAAGCAAAACCAATAATGCTGTGGAAATGGCCGCTGTACCGGATGCGGTAACCACACTGGCAAGACCACCTTCCAAAGCTGCCAAACGCTGCTCCAAAATGTCATTGGTAGGATTGTTCAGCCTGGTGTAAATATATCCAGGTTCCGATAAATTAAAAAGATTGGCCGCATGGTCCGTATTATTAAACACATAGGCGGTATTCTGATAAATAGGTACAGCCCTGGTACCAGCTGTTAATTTTGTGTCATGCCCGGCATGTAAAGCGTTTGTTGAAAATTTTTGAGTACTCATGATTTCTTGTTTTTTTATATTATTAAAATAGATAAAATAAAAAGCCAAAACAAATAATGCGGACAGTGCAATATTATAAAATCAAAAAGTTAAAAAGAAAATCCGTTACAGAAGTAACCGTTAGTGTTATCTGCCATGGATACTGTAAAACAAACCAAAATAATTTGGCCCAGTATTTAGGTAGAATTTAGCACCTTCTTTAATTAAGGATCAAAGGGTTGCTAAGGCTTCAAAGGGTCTATTCCCTCCACCTTTCTTGATAACAATTCAATAAGTGTTTGAACTTTAGGTTTGCAAATATAGGTATGGAAAATTCTTTTTTCCTAATCTTTTCAATAAAATTATAAATCGAAGGCTTCTTTCACCAAATCAACGGCATCCAATTTCTCCCAAGTAAATAATTCTACTTCTTTTTCTACCCGTCCGTTGTATGGCGATTCAAAAACCTTGGTTATTTTCTTAGGTTCCTTGCCCATATGTCCGTAGGCCGCCGTTTCCAAATAAATAGGGTTTCTGAGTTTCAACCTTTCTTCTATGGCAAAAGGACGCATATCGAACAATTGGGCCACTTTCTTGGCAATCTCACCATCGCTCAAAGCTACTTTAGCAGAACCATAGGTATCCACAAAAATAGAAGTAGGCTCCACAACACCAATAGCATAACTAACCTGAACCAAAATTTCATCGGCAACCCCGGCAGCAACAAGATTTTTGGCCGCATGCCTTGCGGCATAAGCTGCACTACGATCTACTTTACTAGGGTCTTTCCCACTAAATGCACCTCCACCATGGGCTCCTTTGCCTCCATAGGTATCTACAATAATCTTTCTTCCGGTTAAACCTGTATCACCGTGGGGACCTCCAATTACAAATTTCCCGGTTGGGTTAATATGATACTTTATAGTATCATTAAAAAGCCTTTGGATTGCCACTGGCAATTGTTCCTTTACCCTTGGAATAAGAATGGAAATAATATCCTTCTTAATTTTGGCCAACATCAGATCATCATCCTTATCAAACTCGTCATGTTGGGTAGAAACAACAATAGTATCTATACGTTGCGGAACATTATCATCGGAATATTCGATAGTCACCTGTGCCTTGGCATCTGGCCTTAGATATGAAATTGTATCTCCCACCCTTCTCAAATCCGCCAAAACCTGCAATATTTTATGGGAAATATCCAGGGCCAGGGGCATATAGTTTTCCGTTTCCTTAGTGGCATAGCCGAACATCATACCTTGATCTCCTGCCCCTTGATCTTCTTTTGCACCGCGATCCACCCCTTGGTTGATCTCTTTGGACTGCTCATGGATCAATGATATTACACCACAGGAATCTCCACTAAACTTATAGTCGCCATTGGTATACCCAATTTTATTGATAACATCCCTCGCTATTTGCTGCACATCAAGATAGGTATGACTCTTAACTTCCCCGGCCAATACCACCTGACCAGTAGTTACCAGGGTTTCACAAGCCACCTTGCTTTCCGAGTCAAAAGCCAAAAAATGGTCCAATAGCGCATCGCTAATTTGATCCGCTATTTTATCTGGATGCCCTTCACTAACCGATTCCGAAGTAAATAAATATGCCATAAATCCTTTCTAAATAAAAATTAATAGGGATTTGACCAAGCACACTAGAGAAGAGTTGATGTTACAGTTCCAATGGAACAGAACAACTTAAACTGCTTTAGCATTTAGTTATGCCGAAACTAATTCAGCACATGAGGTTGCAATCAGTCAAATCCTTCCTCGATATTTTTCGCGTACAAAAGTACAAGAATTCTTGACGTAACTAAAAATGTTTAACAACAATTTTAAAATTGGCCCTAAAAATCTATAAATCGTATTTAACGGTAAACAAGATATACCGGGGTTGAATGAAATAAGAAGAGGTCGTAAAATATAATTCGTTGGTGCTATCCCTATTCAAGGTATCCGTTCCAAGTAGATTGGTACCCTTTATTCCAAATTCCCACGGACTGTCCTTTTTCTGGTAACTGAGGTTACCTTCCAAAAAACTATAGGTATTATCAATGGTATTTTCCTTGTCCATGTATTTATAATAGTCATAATCCAAGGTAAAAATGAAGCTCTTTAGAAAGGTAGCATCAAACTTGGCATAGGGCCGATCCGTATAAAAGGTAGTAGTCCTACCCCCATTATCATAGTTATTTACCGTATACCTGTACCCTACCTCCAAATTAGGGGCATTCCTAAAATTGGTAGCCAGGGAAGATGTATAATTCTGGGTAAAGGATTCCGACCTTCTTGGCTGAAGGTCAATAATGTTGTTGGTAGCGGACCAGGAAACATTTGCCCCAACAGAAGCCTTTATTTTACCAAATGTCCGTTGATACCTACCATTGGCACTTAAGGATTCGTCTTCCAAATTTGAATTTATAGTGGTCCCAATCCTGTTTATCCCAATAATTTCCGAAGAACTTTTAAGTGCGTCTATTCGTTTAGTATAGGTAACGTTCCCGAAAATGTTAGTGAAATTGAACATATTAAAACTGAAGAAGTTCAATGATAGGTTATGGTTCAAAGCACTCTCCAAGTCCCTGTTCCCCGAATAAACAGAATTATAGTTGTTGAGCACATAGGCCTCAGCAAAATTATTGACATCCGTAAAAGATCTTGACACCCTATAATTGAAACGGATGTTTTCTGATTTTTTAAGTTGCGCATTTATGTACAGATCAGGTAACAAGGCTGTTAGATTATCCTCAACGGTAGTCCCCAGCTGATCGTTTTTAGTACCGTATTGATGTAAGGTAACACCAGGGTTAAAGGTGAAAATCCCAGCTATTACTTTATAATGAAAACCCAAATACAAATCCGAAATAGTATAGGTAACATCGTTATTGAACTCGCTATCGGTAAAAGTCAATGGTGCCCCTCCATCCAATATTTGAAAAATATCGGAATTAAAATTCTGATGACTCTGTGTAGTACCCAGAGTAAAGTTTAAATTACTCTTTTGGCCCGTTACCCAATAATAATCCAACTTCGCATCCACTTTATTGGTTATGGTATTTTTGCCTTGATTAAGGTTATATATACTCTGACTTTCATCTACCGGAAAAATATCGATAAAGGCAAAATTATCCCTTATGGCGTTGTAAAATGGATCTTCATCCTGATAAATATGTTGGGCTTCAAATGCGAAAATATTCTTTGAATTTAAAGTAGTATAATAAATATTGGCATTTTGATTTACAGAAATAGGCTTTTGCTTCTTCGTTTCCGTAATTTCATCGGTAATCGTGGAAATTGAAATAACATTCTCAATTTCATCATCGTTAGACTGTTTCAAGAGTATGTCGTAATCAAATTGAAATCTCTCATTAGGCTTGTACATGGAACTAAATTTTGCCAATCCCAAATGAGCCGTTTGATCTGTAGAAGTAGTGGCATCCTCCGTTTCGTTGGAGGAGATATAAACCCTTCTTGTTTGGTTTTCCATTAGGGTCCCGGTATAGGAATAAATACCAAAGCCGCTCAGGTCCCAATTTTCCTTTGGGGAATAACTAAAGTTCACAGCAGCAAACTTAGTATCTATATTTTTCGCCCTATTGTTCTGAAGACTGGAAAGTCCCAAGCCATCCCCACCAATATCTATAGAACTTCCACTAGAGCTACCTAGATTTCTAAATCCGCCGGTAAAACTCTGGTAATCCCGTCTATTAAAAGGAGCTTCCCCAATATTATTGAGATCCGTAATAATATTGATACTATAGTCAGGACTGTAATAAAAGAGTTTTGGATGTGCCAAATAGCTATCATTGGTACCATAGCCTGCCGTAATTTCCCCGAACCAAAATCTCTTTTTCCCTTCTTTCAGTTTAATATTGAGAGCTACATTGTCCGTATCATTGGTCAGACCCTTCATTTGGGTTACTTCGTTAAAATTCCTCAACACCTCTATTTTATCCAATGCATTGGCTGGAATATTATCTGCCGCCAACTTGGAGTCCCCGTCGAAAAAATCCTTCCCCTCTACCATTACTTTGGTCACTTTTTTTCCTTCTACCTCTATTTGCCCATCATCATTTATTTCTACACCAGGCAAATTGGCCAGCACATCCTTAAGCTTTTTTTCAGTACCCGTAACAAAGGAATCCGTATCATATACTATGGTATCCCCTTTCACTGAGATAGGCATCTCATAGGTAACCTCAACCTCGTCCAATTGATTGGTTTGCTCATAAAGAACAATGTCTTTGTTAACATCATTGGTAGGTGCCGTAAACGAGAATTCTTCCGTTTTAAAACCCAAATAGCTTACGCGAACATTAAAATTTGCACCCGCTTTTAAATTTAACTTATAGAGTCCACTATGGTTTGTTATGCCGTAAGATTCCAACGCTTTGGTTTCTGTATTTATGGCGATAACATTTGCCATATCGATCCCCACTCCTATGGAATCCTTAACTGTTCCCGTTAGGGTAATTTCTTGACCAAAAGCTGAAGTAAAAGCAAAAATAGCTACCAGTACGGAATAAACATTCTTATTGTACATCTATAAAAAAAATTAAAATACCTAAATTATTTATTGTGACTAAAAACAGTTGAACTATGGCCTGCCACCTCCACCACCTCTATTGCCTCCGCCTCCGCCACCACGACGGAAATTCTCCCTCATCTCGGCCATCTTATCTTTGGATATTTTATCATATTCCTCTTGGGTAACCGTCTTGCCCTTATTGGGCGCCTTTATCTCTTTCTTCTCTGTTGGATTGAGCACCAGTTTTGTACAAAGAATAACCGTAATATCATCTTTAACCTCCAAAATTAGACCGGGAAGCCCCCAATACTCCCCCGGACCTTGATTTACCGGAACATCCGGAGCATACCAAGCTGTTATCTCAATATCCTTTTCTGTAAATTCCTCTTCCTTGTTTTCACTATTCTCCCCTCCTCTACGAAAAATTGCCCGCATATTGGGCCTTTTAATAGTTCTGATGGCAGTGGCCTTAAAAGCTGTATAATTACCAATCTGCTTTGACTCCCCTCCGAGTTTCCAATCCAATTTTGGCAATGTATCATCTACTAGGAAAATCTTTCCGAAAAGTTCATTTTTAACCAAATATCTACCTTCCTTCACATCCTTATAATAATCGCCACCGGCTCCGCTCATCATACCAAATCGTCTACCTCCCCTATCGTTGCCAGGCTGTTCCAATCTTTCCTCCTCCTTATAGATCGAAGTGGATTTGTCAAAGGTTAAAATATAGGTCCGCTCATTGGCTTCCTTCATTCTTTGCATTATTTCCTTTTTTCTATCCTCTGGAATTTGCCTTCCCCCAAAATCCATATTAACCGTAGTTTTACTAAAATAGGTAGCCTCGCCCTGAAAATCCTGGGCATAAATTCCGAAATGGGATGCCAATAGCATCAAAGAGAATAAATAGAAACTTTTCATTTTTTAACATTTTATATTAAGCTTAAGACTGCAACAATTTGATTTGGTTTAATCCGAAATCAATAAAAAATACAATTATCCTTTCGCATAAGTTTTTTATCGGATATTCTCACAAAGATTTTATCATGCACCCGATATCTTGTATATTGTACCTCTTTATTACAAGTGCACAAAACACTAACCATAATTACAAACCTATGCATATCGCCGTTGCAGGAAATATTGGGGCTGGCAAAACAACCTTGACAAGATTACTTTCCAAACACTACCAATGGGAGGCCCAATTTGAAGATGTGGTTGACAATCCCTATTTGGACGACTTTTACAATCAAATGGAAAGATGGAGCTTTAATCTCCAGATATACTTTTTAAACAATAGGTACAGACAAATTTTACAGATAAGGAAGGGCGGCAAAGACACTATTCAGGACAGGACCATTTACGAAGATGCCCACATTTTTGCCCCAAACCTTCATGCCATGGGTTTAATGACCAATAGGGATTTTAGCAATTACACCAGTCTATTCGAATTAATGGAAACTCTGGTACAGCCACCAGATCTATTAATTTATTTAAGAAGTTCCATCCCAAATTTGGTGAATCAAATCCACAAGCGCGGGCGTGAATATGAAAACAGTATTTCCATCGACTACCTAAGCCGATTGAACGAACGCTATGAAGCATGGGCGCAAAGCTATGAAAAAGGAAATCTATTGGTAATTGATGTAGACAAATTGAATTTCGTGGACGAACCGGAAGATTTAGGCTTGGTCATCAATAAAATTGACGCCGAGATCAATGGTCTTTTTTAAAACATAATCCTATGAAACCTTCCTGGCAATATATAATACACCAGCAGTAGTTCATATTTCATTACCGATAAAAACCAATGGTTAGAAATGCCAAGAACCGGCAGAATAAATGGATTTTAATAGTCCTTACTTAAGAACCCTGCCAAAACCCCTAAAATTGAAATCAGGGCAAAGGTCCGTACCCCCGCCAGTTCACTATTTGCCTTTTCGGCCTGAAGGCAACCAAAAGGCCTAATCAGAAGACAATGCCCAATGTAGTTATATCGTGGTAATCCATTTACCGCGTTATGTAAGAACACCGTAAAAAGTAAAAAACCCCGTTTGAACGGGGTTTTTAATATGATGCCAAAATACAAGTTTTACAACTTACTTTCTAATATCTATTTTCTCTATAACCACTTTATTATCATTTTTATCCGATACTTGAGTAGTCTTTTCAAATGCTTCCAATTGGGCTTTTACTTCCGCCTTGGTTCCATTGAAAGTTTTTTCTTCTGTGGTGGTTTCACCATTCACCGTAGTACTATAAGTAATTACAGCCTGCGCCAAATCTGCTGATTCCACATTCATTTCAATCTGCACTTCCTGCTCGGCAACCCCTGTTTCCAAATGTCCACCCAATATTGGGGCTATTACCAATCCAATTAAACAGGTAAGTTTTATAAGAATATTCATTGAAGGTCCGGAAGTATCCTTAAATGGATCTCCTACGGTATCCCCTGTTACTGCCGCTTTGTGGGCATCAGACCCCTTGTAGGTCATTTCACCATTAATTTCAACACCTGCTTCAAAAGATTTTTTAGCGTTATCCCAAGCACCACCGGCATTGTTTTGGAATATAGCCCAAAGCACCCCAGAAACAGTAACACCGGCCATATAACCTCCCAACATTTCAGCAATCAATTGATTATCGCTACCATAAACCAATTTTCCTAAAAGCACAATAGCAATAGGGAAGCCAATGGTCAGAATTCCTGGCAACATCATTTCACGTAATGCTGCTTTAGTTGAAATATCAACACACTTTGCATAATCTGGTTTCCCAGTGCCTTCCATAATTCCTGGAATTTCCTTGAATTGTCTACGCACTTCGTACACCATATCCATAGCCGCTTTACCAACCGAATTCATGGCCAAGGCGGAGAAAACCACCGGAATCATACCACCTACGAACAACATGGCCAAAACTGGCGCTTTAAAAATGTTAATTCCGTCGATACCTGTAAAGGTTACATAAGCTGCAAATAACGCCAATGAGGTCAAAGCAGCGGAGGCAATAGCAAATCCTTTTCCAGTTGCTGCTGTGGTGTTCCCCACGGAATCCAATATATCTGTACGCTCCCTTACAATAGGATCTTGCTCACTCATTTCCGCTATACCACCAGCGTTATCGGAAATAGGTCCAAACGCATCAATAGCCAATTGCATGGCTGTAGTAGCCATCATTGCAGAAGCGGCCAATGCCACCCCATAAAAACCTGCCAAGGCATAGGAAGACCAAATTGCTGCTGCGAAAATTAGAACAGTAGGAAATGTAGAAATCATCCCAGTAGCCAAACCGGCAATAACATTTGTCCCAGCACCAGTACTTGATTTTTGCACAATGGCCATAACCGGCTTTGTACCCAAACCTGTATAATATTCAGTAACCGAGGAAATAACCCCACCTACAACCAAACCAATAACGGTTGCATAAAACACCCTAATGGAAGAAATATCTTTTAAACCTTCACCAAAAAACTCCATTTGCATGGTTTCTGGCAACATGTATTTTACCAATACAAAGCAGGCTATCAATGTTAAACCTATAGAAACCCAGTTTCCTATGTTCAAAGCACCCTGCACTTCTTTTTCCTTGGCTTCGTTGTTTTTTATTTTAACCAACATAGTACCTATAATGGAAAAAATAATTCCAAAGCCGGCAATGGCCATAGGCAATAAAATTGGTCCAATACCACCAAAGGCATCCTGGATGGCACCACCCATATCCTTAATAACATAATTCCCAAGTACCATAGCCGCCAAAACGGTAGCTACGTACGAACCAAATAAATCCGCACCCATACCTGCAACATCCCCAACATTGTCCCCAACGTTATCTGCAATGGTAGCCGGGTTACGCGGATCATCCTCTGGAATACCTGCCTCAACCTTACCAACCAAATCCGCACCTACATCTGCGGCCTTGGTATAGATACCTCCACCAACTCTTGCGAACAAGGCAATAGATTCCGCACCAAGGGAAAAACCGGCCAATGTTTCAAGAACAATGGTCATGTCCTCTGTAGATGTCCAAGTACCGTTCATAAAAAATTGAAACAATAATATAAAGGCGGCAGTTAAGCCCAAAACGGCCAAACCAGCAACCCCAAGTCCCATGACAGTTCCACCACCGAAAGACACCTTTAATGCCTGTGGCAAACTGGTACGGGCAGCCTGCGTGGTTCTAACATTTGTTTTTGTGGCAATTTTCATTCCCATATTACCTGCCAATGCAGAAAAGAATGCACCAAAAATAAAAGCTACTACAATAAGAATATGCGTAGTAGGTACTATAAAAGAAATTGCGGCCAACGCAACACTGGCCCCTATAACGAAGATGGTCAATAATTTATATTCTGCTTTAAGAAAAGCCAAGGCCCCTTCATAGATATAATCTGAAATTTCTTTCATTTTTCCGTCTCCAGCATTTTGTTTTAATACCCAAGACCTTTTTACCGCCATAAAAGCAAGACCTACCAATGCCATAATTATTGGCAAGTAAATAATTATTGATTCCATTTGTTTGATTATTTGTTATATATTTTGAGGGGCAAAAGTAGTAAAATATGCCAGAATAAAAAAAGCAATATTACTTCCGCAATATTGCTTTTTTACTTTTTAAAAAATTAAGGATTAATACTTTATACTTACATCCTGTTTTGGGACATCGCTATCCTTAAACCTTTGGATACATTTTGCGACAATTTCCCTTGCTTCTTGTTGCTCTCCCCATCCACCAACATCGACTTTTTTCTTTTCAAGATCCTTATAAACCTTAAAGAAATGTTCTATTTCCTTTATTAAA
Organism: Arenibacter sp. S6351L; assembly: GCF_023016025.1. Lineage (NCBI taxonomy): Bacteria > Pseudomonadati > Bacteroidota > Flavobacteriia > Flavobacteriales > Flavobacteriaceae > Arenibacter > Arenibacter sp. S6351L. Next base: position 49,243 of record NZ_JALKBB010000028.1, read on the forward strand.
TGCGGGTTTAATTCGTTTAAATCATTGATCTTGTTCCAGACTGGATCCGATACGGGCACACAGATCACCTTTTCATCCGGACCTTTTTCATCGGTCATATGAAATACGCCGATAGGTTTTACCTCCATTACACAACCGGGAAATGTTGCTTCGGTCACCAAAACAAGGACATCCAATGGATCGCCATCCAATGCTAAGGTTTCTGGGACAAACCCATAATCGGCCGGATACATCATGGATGAAAAAATCATCCTATCGTACCTTATCTTCTTTAGGGCAAAATCGTATTCATATTTGTTTCTACTACCCTTTGGTATTTCGATCAATACATCGAACGACGTAATATCTTCACTGCTCATATGGTTATGTTTATTCTTATAATTTCCTAAAATAACAAATTAATATCAGGTATTGGGCAAAAAGTATATCAGAAGTGAAATCCGAAGGACCCTGTTACCCCAAAAGACCTTGCCCCAGGGTTTTCCAAATAATTGCCCCTAAAGTTAAAATCTATCCTTAAAATCTTCAATATATTCCCTACTCCAACGGAATACTCCCAATAAACCTTATCATTTGGAGCTAATAACGGAATGTTTGCCGGGGCGCTCAAGGCCCTATTTTCATCCGAAAGTTCTCCCCAGACTCCTCTTAGTCCAATTATTTCCCTTAGGTTCCATTTTCTCATAAAGGGAATCCTGGAAAAAAATCTACCATTAAAATTGTGTTCCAAATGTGCAGAAACATAAGTATCCGTAACAAATTCGTAAAAATCGAGATTTGAGAAAGTATTGTAAACAGAGAAAAATGTTTGATTTCCGGGAATGGCGTTTAGTAGTCCCAATGGAACCTCCCCATAAGTCTTCCCAATCTCCACGGTACTTAGCAACCTGCCAAGACCACCTACCTGCCAAGGTTGTGTGTAACTAAACTGAACCTTTTTATAATCGAAATCACTGTCCAGAAAGTTTTTAACTCCATTGGTATAGGACAAAAACAAGGTGCTGTAGTTATCGTTCACATCACGCCTTTCCACTCCATTTCCTATGGTTTTCTTTCCTGGAGTATATATAAGAATGGTAGAAAGGTCAAATTGATTGATTTCCGAAGATATCCCTGTAGGTGACGTAGGATCTATATAATCCAAGCTAAAGGCATTGGGCAAGGCAGAACTGAGTGTCCTGTAAGACCCACCTACCCCTATCCTTAAATTGGTGACCGGTTCCAGCTCAAGATTAAAGGTACTAAGATCTATATTGGTAAGTCGGTCATTGGAACCCACAGTAAACACCGAAGAGGAGGCTATACTCCTTCCCAAGACATCCGTAGTGGCCGTTAAGCTAATCCCCAATTGTTCAATATCCCTTCTTTTACCACCTGAAATTATAAACCTGGATTTCTTGTCCACCAGCCATTTTCCGGAAATCCCATATTTAAATTTATCATCGCCAAACCCATATGCCAAATAGGCCTGCAATCGCCAAGGATCATTTTGCCCAAAATAAGTCCGGGCCCCGGCCCTTAGTCGAACCCCCTCAGCTTCATTATAACCAAAAATACTGTACACATCCCCTAGGTCCAAATTCCATTTATCTATTTCTACATACCCGGATCCCAGTATACTCACAATGTTATAGTAGCTTTTAAATTTGGGAACTGTCTTTAGGGTATCCAACAATTTATAAATACCTTTTTCATCAGCATTTAAAGACTCCAATCTATTGGCCTCCCAAAAGTCATCTTCCTTATTCAAGACCAGCGGGTCAAATGGGTCTGTCTTGGCCCTATAAAATTCATTGGGTTTTGGCTGATTAAATTTATAATCCCCGTAGACCGTAGTCCTCTTGCCATATACCCCTCTAGAATTTTCCTTTTTATTAAAGCTAAAATCCGATAGCATATAATCCCGGGTCAAAAGAAAAACCGAATCATTGACCACATCGAACTCCTGTTCAATATAAATTTCCTTTACCCAGTTAATATTGGCACTTTTGGTGACGGCCAAATTTATATTCTTCACCGCGTAGGTAGAATCGTTTACCCAAAAGTCTCCTTTAAACGTAAGTTCATTTTTTCGTCTCGGATAATAAATAATATTGTAACACCATTTATTATCTATAAAGGCACTATCTGCCAAGACGTAATTATAGGTATCCACACCTGTCTTGGACAATGGACTGGTAAAACTCTTGTCGAAAAATTTCAAATAATTATTGTAAATATCGTAATCAGAATAAAGATCGGCAATAAAGGCAATTATAGCCTGATTATTGCTGAAGCCAGAATTCTTGCTCCCCAAAACATCCTCCTTTACCACGGCCGTCTCATTATTCCCATAGACCTTGGAAAAGGTTTCATTCAAAAAAATGGGCAAATAGGTCTTCCCTGTTATCCGTGAAGTATCCAAATCGTTAAAAACAAATTCCAACCCCTTAAAAACCCTACTCTTCATAAGGGCACTATCTATAGTATTGAGATCAAACTCTACTTTCTCATACTTGTCATACTGATATTGTTTAAACATATGAACCCCGTTCTTACGCTTTTTGGCCCATATTTTTTTGAGTATATCTATCGCCGGATTATTTTTTTTATCGGTTTTACCAAAATAAACCACCACCTCATCCAACTGTTCGCTGGACTCCGCAAGCACAACATTCATGTTATAGGTAACCTTGGCCGTAAGACTTATTTCCTTGGTTTCGTAACCAATAAAAGACACCAATAAAGTAGCATGGGTATTCTCGGATTCCATATAAAACCTACCGTTGTCATTGGTTATGGTACCCTCCGAGGAATCCTTGAACAGAACATTGGCAAACGAAACGGGTTCACCGGCCTCATCCACTACAATACCCCCAACCTTGGTCTGGGAAACAGAGTATTGAACGATAAACAGAAATAAGATTAAAAGGATTCGTGTCATTTTCTTATTTAAAAAGACTTCTAATAAAAAAGCACCTTTTCATTCTAGCAAGGAACCAAACGTATAGACGTAACCAATAGTCCATACTTACCCTTTTAATTAGATTTATAATATAAAAGCTCCGTCAACCCAAAGCCAACGAAGCCATAACATAATTTTAAGATCTGTATTATAGTTTGTACAATACTTTCTTTACCGCCTTTACTACATCTTCATGGTTTGGCAACCATTCTGCCAATAGCACTGGGGAATATGGTGCTGGCGTATCAGCAGTATTGATCTTCACGATCGGAGCATCCAAATAATCGAATGCGTTGGACTGAACATGATAAGTAATCTCAGTAGCCACATTGCCAAAAGGCCAAGCTTCTTCCAAAATTACCAACCTATTGGTTTTCTTCACCGATTTTAAAACCGCCTCGTAATCCAAAGGCTTAACCGTACGTAAATCAATAATTTCTACACTAATATTTTCCTTGGCCAATTCTTCGGCCGCTTTATCCGCTTCCTTAATTATTTTACCAAAAGAAACAATGGTAACATCAGTACCTTCCCTCCTAATATCGGCAACACCCAAGGGAATGGTAAAATCTCCCTCCGGCACTTCGCCTTTATCGCCGTACATTTGTTCCGACTCCATAAATATAACCGGGTCATTATCGCGTATAGACGCTTTTAAAAGTCCCTTGGCATCTTTTGGGTTGGAAGGAACCACCACTTTTAGCCCAGGACAGTTGGCATACCAACTTTCAAAAGCCTGCGAATGGGTTGCTGCCAATTGACCAGCAGAGGCAGTTGGACCACGGAAAACAATAGGGCAATTAAACTGACCCCCGGACATTTGCCTGATCTTGGCCGCGTTATTGATGATTTGATCAATCCCTACCAAAGCGAAATTAAAAGTCATGAACTCTATAATAGGCCTATTGCCAATCATAGCCGAACCCACACCTATACCGGCAAAACCAAGCTCGGATATAGGGGTATCTATTACTCTTTCCGGTCCAAATTCATCCAACATTCCTTTGGAAGCCTTATAGGCCCCGTTGTATTCAGCAACTTCTTCACCCATTAAATAAATGGACTCGTCCCTCCTCATCTCCTCGGACATTGCCTCCTGTATAGCTTCCCTAAACTGTAGTGTTTTCATCTTTAAAATGGAATCTTTATGTTAAAATGCTTAAAGCGCTAGCAAAAGTAGGAAATAATATATCAAAACTAAGAAGTTAATAATTAAAAATACCTCAAAAAAATACTATGCATGCATAGTATTTTAAAAAATTATTGAGTATCTTAGCCACCATTTCTTAATTAATGGTCAATAAAATATTAATATATGAAAATTTTAGTATGTCTAAGTAATGTCCCGGACACTACTTCAAAAATAAACTTCACGGACGGTGACACCAAATTTGACACCAATGGGGTTCAATTTGTAATTAATCCCAATGATGAATTTGGCCTGACACGCGCCATGTGGTTCAAGGAAAAACAAGGAGCCACTGTACATGTCGCTACTGTTGGCGAGGCAAGCACCGAACCAACCATTAGAAAAGCGCTTGCCATTGGTGCGGATGAAGCAATACGTGTAAACGCAGTTCCCGTAGACGGCTTTTTTGTGGCCGAACAGTTGGCAGAAATTGTTAAAAACGGAGAATATGACCTAGTAATCGCCGGGAGGGAATCCATTGATTACAATGGCGGCATGGTCCCAGGCATTCTAGCCACTTTATTGGGCATGAACTTCGTTAACACCTGTATTAGTTTGGATATTGATGGCAACAATGCCACCGCTACAAGAGAGATAGATGGTGGAAAGGAAAAAATAGCCACCACATTGCCATTGGTGATCGGAGGACAAAAAGGCCTAGTTGCCGAAAGCGACCTAAGAATTCCGAACATGAGGGGAATTATGATGGCGCGCCAGAAAAAACTAAACGTAGTTGAACCCACTTCATCCAATAATTTAACGGCCGATGTTAAATTTGAAAAACCCGCTCCAAAAGGCAAAGTAACGTTGGTGGATGCGGATAATATTGACGAATTGATCAATCTATTGCACAATGAAGCGAAGGTAATCTAAAAAATCTTCCTTCTACAGCACAGCAACCTAGATAAGCATTATTTTTATCAGTCTAAAAGAAAATAATTTATAGCGCCTATTACCATATATCCTTGGAACCGGGCACTTATTAAAAAACCTTAAACTCTATGTCAGTTTTAGTATATACAGAATCCGAAAACGGGAAATTTAAAAAGAATGCCCATGAGGTTGCCTCCTACGCCTATGAGGTAGCAAAGCAAATGGGGACAACGGCTACTGCCATTTCTATTAATGCCAGTGATGCCGCAGGCCTGGGGGACTTTGGAATTTCCAAAGTATTGAATGTTTCCAACGACCAACTAAAGACCTTTAATGCAAAAGCCTTTGCCAACGTAATTGGCCAAGCAGCAGAAAAGGAATCTGCCAAGGTCATTATTCTTAGTTCCAGTGCGGACACTAAATTCTTAGCGCCAATTTTAACTGCACAGCTAAAGGCCGGTTATGTTCCCAATGTGGTATCGGCCCCGGAAAGTACCAGCCCGTTCAAGGTAAAAAGAACTGTTTTTAGCAATAAAGGCTATGCCATTACCGAAATCAGTTCTGAAATCAAAATTGTTGGTGTTTCCAATAATGCTTTTGGGAGTACGGAAAACAAAACTACTGCAGCGGTCGAAAATTTTGACCCCAGCCTAGGAGACGATTCCTTTACCACCAAATCTATAGAAATAGATAAGGTAGTAGGGAAAGCCACTATTGCAGATGCAGATATTGTGGTATCTGGAGGACGTGGACTAAAAGGACCGGAAAACTGGGGAATGATTGAAGAATTGGCAGAAGTATTGGGCGCGGCTACAGCTTGTTCCAAACCTGTCTCCGATCTTGGATGGAGACCTCATGGGGAACATGTTGGACAAACCGGAAAACCGGTTGCCAGTAATTTGTACATTGCCATTGGTATTTCTGGAGCAATCCAACATTTGGCAGGAGTTAGCTCCTCAAAAGTAAAAGTAGTCATCAATACCGACCCGGAAGCTCCCTTTTTTAAAGCTGCCGACTATGGTGTAGTAGGCGATGCTTTTGAAGTTGTTCCCAAGCTAATCGAAAAATTAAAGGAATTTAAGGCACAAAACGCTTAATTTTTGTTAAATTGTGCCCCTTAAAGGGCTGCTCAAACATACTTGGCCCGTCCAGTATTTTGAACAGCCTTTTTTAGTTGATAAATTTCTATGAGTTTAGTTAGATTAAAAATAAAGGGGATTTCCTATAGCCAAACGCAAAATGGCGCATACGCCCTTATATTGAATGAAGTTGATGGTGACCGTAAACTACCTATAGTTATTGGAGCGTTTGAGGCCCAGTCCATAGCTATTGCCCTTGAGAAGGAGATTAAACCTCCAAGACCACTTACCCATGATCTGTTTAAAAATTTTGCCGATCGCTTCGATATCGTAATCAAACAGGTCATCATCCACAAATTGGTCGATGGTGTTTTTTATTCCAGTATTATTTGCGAACGCGATAAAATAGAGGAGATCATAGATGCCAGGACCAGCGATGCCATTGCCCTGGCCCTGAGGTTCAACGCACCTATTTTCACCTACAAGACTATATTGGACAAAGCGGGTATATTCCTTAAATTTTCTTCAAAAGAGAAGGACAAGGAAGATTCTGACGACAGCATTATGGTGGATGAAATTCTTCAGGAAGGAGAAACGGTAGAAATAAATCCAGGTGCTTCCGACGGGTACAAAGAATTAAGTACGGATGAATTGTATGCCGAGTTGGACAAGGCCGTTGCCAGCGAAGACTATGAAAAGGCAGCAAAACTCAGGGACGAGATATCCAAACGCAAGTAACTTAAGCATTAATAAGAATTATTGGATGAGAAATAAGCTTTGGGTTTTATTTATTTTCTGCTTTATAGCATTCCCATCCTTGGCCCAAGAAATAAGCAACCCAAACTTACTGCAGAATTCACCAGAGATCATCGCCAATCAAGGGGCATCATTTCAAAGTCTATGGAGGGGAGTTCTTGGAATGATATCGTTGATTTTTATTGCCTACCTCTTTAGCAATAACAAAAAGGCCATTAATTGGAAAACCGCAGGAATCGGACTCTTTATCCAACTGCTTTTAGCCATCTGTATCCTAATTGGCGAAAAAATAGGTTTTAATGCCTTCGGCTATAGATTCGACCTCAGCTTTGTCTCCAAGATCTTTGAGATTGGAGGGAAAATTTTTGTGAGTATTCTAGATTTCACAAGGGCAGGCAGCAAATTCCTGTTTGAAGGGCTGGTGGTGGACATGGATACCTTCGGATTTATTTTTGCATTTCAGGTCCTACCCACTATTATTTTCTTTTCGGCATTGACATCGGTTTTGTTCTATTTGGGCATCATTCAAAAAGTAGTACAGGCATTGGCTTGGTTACTGACCAAATCCCTCGGAATTTCCGGTGCTGAAAGTTTAAGCGTAACAGGGAATATATTTTTAGGTCAAACAGAAGCTCCTTTGCTAATAAAGGCCTATTTGGAAAAAATGACCCGATCGGAAATGCTTTTGGTGATGATCGGAGGCATGGCAACCGTTGCTGGGGCCGTTTTAGCGGCCTATATTGGTTTTTTAGGGGGAGACGACCCAATCCTTAGGTTACAGTTCGCAAAACACCTCCTGGCCGCATCGGTAATGGCAGCTCCGGGAGCCATTGTTATCTCTAAAATTCTTTATCCTCAAACCGAAGCCATTAATACAGACGTACATGTTTCCAATGAAAAAATTGGTTCCAATATTCTGGATTCCATTTCCAACGGAACTACAGAAGGCCTAAAATTAGCCGTAAACGTTGGCGCCATGTTGTTGGTATTTGTAGCCTTTATTGCGATGATAAATGGCATTTTAAATTGGACAGGCGATATTACAGATCTAAACTCATGGATTGCACTAAATTCACCTTACGAGAATTTTTCCTTGGAAGCCATACTCGGAACTATTTTTGCCCCGCTCATGTGGCTAATAGGAGTGGATTCTGTGGACATTATGCTTATGGGACAGCTTTTGGGCATTAAATTGGCCGCCAGTGAATTTATTGGATATATACAATTGGCCGAACTAAAAAATATTGCCAGCAGCACCCATTTCACCTATAACAAATCCGTAATAATGGCTACTTATATGTTATGTGGATTTGCCAATTTTGCCTCTATTGGCATTCAGATCGGAGGCATAGGTTCCTTGGCTCCCGGACAAAGAAAAACATTGTCGGAATTTGGAATGAAAGCTGTTTTGGGCGGATCTATCGCCTCTTTGCTTTCGGCTACCATTGCCGGAATGATTTTGGGGTAACCACCCCCATATATTTCAAAAAAAATTACCCTCTAAGGAAGCATTCCCCTTCAATCCCCGTTAATAAAATTTAATAACTTAAAACGTTTCCCAATCCTACCAAAGGTAGTTTTGCCTAATTTCGCTACACAATTTTTTTTTGGATATAAATCTAAAATACGTTCCCCACATTTTGGAGAACACACAGGCTAAAGCTTATGAAACAGTACCACGACTTACTAAAACATGTATTGGAAAATGGAACCCAAAAGGGCGATAGGACCGGTACAGGTACCAAAAGTGTTTTTGGATATCAAATGCGTTTTGACCTTGCCGAAGGATTCCCTATGGTAACCACAAAAAAACTCCATTTAAAATCCATTGTCCATGAATTGCTTTGGTTCTTGAAAGGGGAAACCAATATTAGCTATTTGCAGGAAAATGGGGTACGCATATGGAACGAATGGGCCGATGAAAATGGGGATTTGGGTCCTGTTTATGGATATCAGTGGCGCAATTGGAATGGCGACGAGATAGATCAAATAAAAGAAGTTGTAAACGCCCTCAAAACCAATCCTAACAGTCGCCGTATGCTGGTTTCCGCATGGAACCCAAGTGTACTTCCAGATACCTCATTATCGTTTTCGGAAAATGTAGCGAATGGAAAAGCCGCGCTGCCGCCTTGCCATGCATTTTTTCAGTTCTATGTTGCCGATGGTAAATTGTCCTGTCAATTATATCAAAGAAGTGCCGATATATTTTTGGGCGTCCCCTTTAATATAGCATCCTATGCCCTATTTACCCTTATGATGGCACAGGTTTGCGGATTGCAACCAGGTGAATTCATTCACACCTTTGGCGACGCACATATCTACAACAACCATTTTGAACAAGTTGAATTGCAATTGAGCAGAAAGCCAAAACCCTTGCCAAAAATGGTCCTGAATCCTGAGGTAAAAGATATATTCGAGTTTACTTTCGAAGATTTTAGTCTGTTGGATTATGATCCACACCCACATATTAAAGGAATTGTGGCAGTTTAGCCAAGTACGGAAGAGCTGTACAAGGAAGCACAAACTATTAAGGATCTATAGTTGCCGATTAAAACAACGGCCATTATTATAGACCTTAAACATGACTATAAATCCAACTTTACTTTTAGTATTCTGTTTAATAGGAAGAGAGAATACCTTAATAAATCCGACACCATTGAAAATATGATTCCAATGGTATCGGATATCGATTAATTAGAGTTCCAATACTGAATTCTCAGCACCGGCAAATTCGTTCCATTGGTAACGATCAGCCTCAGCCTCGTTAACATAATTGCCGTCTACTATATATTTAAACTCATATGTACCTTCTTTTGGCAAATCGAAAGTTCCCTTAAAGGTTCCGTTTTTCAATTTCTTCAATGCACTTCCTTTTGGGCTCCAATCATTAAAATCCCCAACTACAGCCACCTTCTTTGCATCCTCAGCAGGTACAGAAAAAGTTACCTTGCATATTGGCTTACTCTTTAAATATTGTTTTGTAATTCCCATAACCTCTATATTTTAGATTAAAGCGCAAAATTACACCATTAAATGCCTCATTCCCAATGACCAATATCATTTTTATCATTTTCTTAAAATAAGTTTAACAATTGACCTTCTTTGATAATTTTAACAGATAAAATTCCCAAGTAAACAACAATGCCTACCTACTTTTTAAGATTCCAATAATCTTATCTATCTCATTTTCTGTATTGTAGAAATGAAAACTTAAACGAATGCCATTTCCACGTTGTGCACAAACCACATCGTGATCCATAAACTTGGCATACAAATCCTTATCCCCCCGGATATTAAATATAGAACTATGTTCTTTTCTTTTGACCACGGACTCTTCCAACAGACCTAAATTTTCAAGTGCGCCCTTTGCCTTTAAGGAAAGCTTTTTGATCTGGTCGGAAATAGCATCCATTCCTATGTCCGAAAGAAACCCCAAGGAATAGTTTAGACTCCCAAAATTGAAAGTGTCCAAATGTCCTGGCTCAAATTGCTTTGCGAAGGAAACCTTCTCCTTAGCTTCCATATTCCCATCCGCAGCATTAAAACCAGTAGACTTACACTTGAATTTGGCGTGAGTGCCATCTGCAAACAACATAAAGCCGTTACCATAACCGCCAAGCAACCATTTATAGGAACTGGCTCCCAGTACGTCTATGCCCGAATCCTCAAAGTTAAAAATCCCAGTGCCCAAAAATTGCGTACCGTCAGCAATGATCAATAGATCCGGAAAATCTTTTTTCAAATTTCTCAGGAACTCCAGATCTATCTTGATCCCATTTAACCACTGCACCAAACTAAGCGCCAAGACATTAATGTTGTCCTTTTTTATCCTATCATAAATATTTTCCTCCAAAGAATCCGTCACCTTAAGATAATAAATGGTATGCCCCCTACTTTCTAAAGGCCAGTTCACGGAAGGATAATCGCCTTCCAACAGTAATACGTTCCTTCTAGCCTCCATGCCTTCCAACAATAAATTAAGCCCGATTGAAAAATTGGGGACCAGTGCCACATTATCAGCTTTGCAGCCAAAGAATTTTCCAATAGTATTTCGAGTTTCAGAAATAAGTACGTGACCTTTCATCTTCATTTTACTTCCTCCAATAAGAAAATCAAGATCATGTTCTTGCCGCCAGTCCAGAAGACCGTCATAAAGAAGGCCAGAAGTTGCAGTATCGACATAGGTATATTGACTTAAAACTGGGAATTGCTTTATAATCTTTTGCATATCAAATCAGGTAAAAATTGTATTTATGGTATCTTTGCCTAAAGATAGGAATTAGGATGTTCTCCAAGAATAAAAAAAAGTCACTTATAGAATTAGAACAGCATGAACTTTTGGAACATGCCCAAACGAGAATAAAGCAAAAAAAGCGACTTTATAATCATTTTGTTGTGTTTTTGATAGGCAGTGTATTCATGGTCATCATCAACAAAATATTAAAGTATGGCGTGGAGTACAACTGGTTTGTCTGGGCCATTACCTTTTGGGCCTTTTTGTTCGCAATACATATTTTTAACGTATTTGTCACCACTAAATTTATGGGTCTGGATTGGGAAAGGGCGCAAAGGGAAAAATTGGTCCTGAAACAGAAGCAAAAAATAGCCGAATTGCAGAAGGAGATTGAAACGGAATTTCCATTATCCAACATCAATAAAAAAAAAGAAGAGTGAATATTCTATCCATTATAGCCGCCGCTGCGGAGAACAACGCTTTGGGACAGGACAACGACCTGCTGTGGCATTTACCCGATGATTTTAAACGCTTCAAAAGCCTCACCTCAGGGCACAAAATAATCATGGGACGCAAAACCTTTGAGAGCTTCCCCAAACCTTTGCCCAATAGAACCCATATCATCATAACCAGAGATCGGAACTACAAGGTAAAACATGAAGATTGCATAGTAGTACACTCCATACAAGAGGCCTTGAATCTTGTAAAAGGAGACCCCTTATCCTTTATTATAGGTGGGGGTGAAATATATAAACTGGGGCTGGAATACGCCAACCAAATAGAACTGACCAGGGTGCATGGAACCTTTGATGCGGATACCTTTTTTCCTGAATTCGACAAAGATAAATGGCAATTATCAAAAGAGGAATACCACCCCAAGGATGAGAAACATAAATATGATTTTACCTATTTAACCTATATAAAAAAAGAAAAGGATCAATAAAGAGTAAAAGTGAATTAGTTAAAAATCTAAATATTGCGCTTTATAATGAACCTTAACATCCTTTAAAAAGGCCTTTAAAACGGAGATATCCCCATTTGTAAAAAATTGATGCTCAATATCCTCTTGATGTAGGCTATTTAATAAATTAAATTGCTGCAGTACATTTTTGGTATGCCTGGCCACTCCTTCACCAGAATCGATTATCTTAATATTATTGGGTAAAATTTCCTTTATCAAAGGAATCAAATAAGGATAATGTGTACAGCCCAATACCAATTGATCCATACCTTGACTCAACATGGGATCCAGATAATTTTGTAACAACTCCCTAGTTTTGGAAGAATTAATCTCCCCTTTCTCGATCTGCTCAACCAGCCCAGTGCCAACTTGATCGAGTACCTTTATACCACTGGCATGTATTTCCGAAGTATTATTGAATAGAGCACTGGACAAGGTACCCTTGGTAGCCAATACTCCGACTGTTTTGGTTTTGGTATTTAGGGCGGCAGGCTTAATCGCCGGCTCAATTCCGATAAGGGGGATGTTATAACTGGCCCTAAGCTCCTTAATAGCGTTGGTGGTAGCCGTGTTACAGGCAACCACTATAAGTTTACATCCCTTTTTCAGAAGTAGCTCAACGTTTTTTATACTAAGTTGAAGTATCTGTTCCTTCGATTTTTCTCCATAGGGTGCATTCTTGCTGTCGGCCAGATAAATAGTGGATTCATAGGGAAGAACTCTGTTGATCTCCCGCCATATGGAGGTGCCGCCAATGCCGGAATCAAAAATACCTATGGGTTCTTTATTCATTTAAAATAAAAAGATTAAACAGCCATAAAGTTACATTAATATTGCTTTTTGGAGTAGTCCTTTTTGGGAAATAAAACTCCCCCTTCCCCACAGTTTATTTTATCTCCCTTGATTCAATACAACCAAAAGATCAGCTGCCTAATACTTTTCGACCAACACCTTTACCTCTTCCAAATTCAATCCACCATAATTCCCAGAGCTCATTAAAAGCAGTACGGAATTATCATATTCCTGACCAAACACAAATTTCTTGAAATCTTCCGCATCGGTAAAAATCTGCAAATCGTCCCGAACAAAGGCTTCCGATATTTGTTCCGGTGTAACCTCCTTAAGCTTCTTTATCCTAACCGATTCAGGCAAGTAAAATACCGCCGCTACATCTGCTGCCTCCAAGGCACCTTTATACTCCTTTAAAAATTCCGGGTTAAAACTGCTATAGGTGTGCAGTTCCAAGCACGCAATTAATTTTCTTTCCGGATACTGCTCTTTAACGGCATTGGTAGTAGCCATAACTTTGCTGGGGGAATGCGCAAAATCCTTATAAGCGACACAGGTCCTACCTTCAGCAATTTTTTCCAATCTTTTGGAAGCGCCTTTAAAGGATGCAATGGCCTCATAGAAATCGTCTTCATCCACTCCCATATTTTGACATATCCATTTTGCCCCTGCCAAATTACTGAGGTTATGCTTTCCAAAAACTTCGATAGGCATAGGACCTTCCGGGGTTTCCAAAATGGTTTGTCCATTTTCAACAGTGTATTCGGGAGTGTTATAAGGGAGCTTTCTTATACTGTTCTCAGAAGCTTTTACCACCCTATCCACTTCCAAATCTTCTTCATTGTAGGTAATACTTCCTCCTTTTACAATACTATCCACAAAAATCCGGAATTGCTCCACATAATTGTCATACGTAGGAAATACATTAATGTGATCCCAGGCTATACCGCTCAACAGGGCAATATTGGGTTTGTAAAGATGAAATTTCGGGCGCCTATCTATGGGGGAAGACAAATATTCATCACCCTCCAACACAATAAAATCGTTCTCCTCGGTAAGATGTACCATTCGGTCAAACCCATCCAACTGGGCACCTACCATAAAATCTACAGCTATATCATGATAATTTAAAACATGTAATATCATAGAAGTAATGGTGGTCTTGCCATGACTCCCTCCTATGACCACTCTGGTCTTATTTTTGGATTGTTCGTAAAGAAACTCGGGATAGGAAAATATTTTCAATCCTAATTCCTGGGCTTTTAACAGCTCAGGATTGTCTGCCTTGGCGTGCATACCCAAAATTACGGCATCCAAATTGGAGTTCAATTTCTCTGGAAACCAGCCGAATTGTTCCGGCAATAGCCCTTTAGCTTCCAACCTAGTTTTGGAAGGTTCAAAAATTACGTCATCACTACCTGAAACAATATATCCCTTATGATGTAATGCCAAAGCCAAATTGTGCATAGCACTGCCCCCGATGGCAATAAAATGAATGTGCATGAAAAGATCGGTTTAAGGGGTAAAGATAATCATTGTTCAAGGCTATCAAAAAAAGTTATCGTGCGGTTTTATGCATTAAGAAAAATAAATGACCAAACCCCAGAACAAACCCTACCCCTTTAAAGGAACAGATTCAGGGGTCTGGGCAATTAACCAGATACCCCTACAAACAGGAAGGGTTGGTTCAACCATAGTATTTCAAGGAACCTACGGCTTATGAAATACGGATCTCAGGAATAAAGACGGGAATAAGATTAAAAACTATATCCGAACCCTGAATATTTTTTAATTTAGTACCAAAGAACACTAACCATGAAAATAAAACTTGCCGAAATTGTCCCCAAGGAAATTATGCCCGGCTACCACGGCAAACTTATTCACACCCAAAATATGAGTCTAGCTTTTTGGGAGGTGGAAGCCGGAGCCAAAGTTCCCGAACATGCACACATGAATGAGCAGGTAATGCAGGTATTGGAAGGGAAATTTAAATTTACCCTTGGCGGCATTACCAAGACCTATGAACCTGGGGATCTGGTAATAATTCCACCCCACGTTTCACATAGCGGTCTAGCACTTACCCCCTGTAAATTGATGGATGTTTTTAGTCCCACAAGGGAAGAATACAAATAAATCCACTTTTGTCCCACTGGCATAGTGTTAAAACATATTAGCAAGATGAAGATATCACTTAAAAACAAAAAAGCATTGGTCGGCGGTAGTAGCCGTGGAATCGGCAGGGCCATTGCCCAACAATTGGCTGCCAGTGGTGCAAGCGTAACCGTCATGGCCCGTAGTGAGGAACAGTTAAAATCCCTGATATCCAATCTGCCTACGGATAGCGGACAACAACACCAGTATTTGGTGGTAGATTATTCCAATTTTGATGCCTATAAGAAAAGTATAGCGACCTTCTTTAAAACCAACACGGTAGATATTTTGGTGAACAATACCCAAGGACCGTCGGCAGGAGGTGCCCTGGACAAAAAGATCGATGATTATCAGGAAGCTTTTGACCTTCTTTTTAAGACCGTGGTATTTACCACTGAACAGGCACTTAAAGGAATGATTTCCCAGAAATATGGTCGTATTATCAATGTTGCCTCAGTTTCAATAAAGGAGCCCCTGTCCTATTTGGCCCTTTCCAATAGCATACGTGCCGCTGTTGTTACCTGGTCCAAAACCCTGGCTTCCGATGTAGGCAAATACAACATCACTGCAAACTGCACCCTAACGGGTTATTTTAACACGGAAAGACTAAAGCAACTTAATGGTGCCAAGGCCAAATCCTTGGGTATTCCTCTTACTGAAGTTGAAAACCAAATGCTCTCCAATGTACCTGTGGGGCGATTTGGAGACCCAACGGAATATGGCCATTTGGTTACTTTTTTGGCCTCTGAACACGCCTCTTTTATAACAGGCACCAATATTCCCATTGATGGTGGTTTGCTAAAGTCGCTTTAAACGGCTGGCAAAAAGACAAAAAGCAGCCCAGAGGGGCCAAGGCTTCCATGGATACAAAAAAAATCCCTACACCAATAAAGCAACGTTGGTATTCTTTTTGCATCTAGTCACTTCATGACATGTTTACTCACTTAAAAGAGTGTTTCACTCATTATGGATTGCAACCCCATGAAATAAACACCAATTTTGTTATATATATTAATAAAAATGAAAAAGATAGCAACAATATTCACCTTAATCCTGTTCTCACAAATGGGACAATCCCAATCTACCAACGATTCCTATTCCTCCCTATGGCAAAGGGTACAAAAATTGGAGAATGAGGCCATGACCAAATCCGCATTGGACATAGTGACCTTAATCTCAAAAAAGGCCAAAAAAGAACAGAATTCCGTTCAGATCATAAGGTCACTTTTATACACCTCCAAATATGCGCTAAACTTGGAGGAGGACGCCCAATTAAAAATTGTACGCGATTTTAAAAAAGAAATAGACCAAAGTCAATTCCCAACCAAGAATATCTTGGAAGGTTATTTGGCAAATATGTATTGGCAATATTTTCAACAAAATAGATATCAATTCTACGACAGGACAACTACAGAGGAAAAAGTGGATAGTATTGATTTTAGAACCTGGGATCTTAGCACTATTTTCCATGAAATAAGTGTGCATTTTGATGCTTCATTGCAAAAGCCATTAGAGTTACAACAGCTAAAAGTGGATGCTTATAAAGAAATACTTAATGAACAAAAAGGCTCCCAGATATACCGGCCAACCCTATTTGATCTTTTGGCCCATTCGGCATTGAATTTTTATAAGACTAGTGAAAACAGCATTACACGTCCGGCAGACAAATTTGAATTGGACAACCCAGAAATTTTATGCGAGGGAAAACAATTTGTTGAACAACAAATTAGCACCAGGGACAAGACTTCCTTACAATCCAGGGCCCTAATGCTCTATCAGCAACTCTTGGATTTCCATAAACCTAAAGATGAAGCATATGTAGATATGGATATTGAACGTCTGAGGTATATTAAGGAAAATGCGGTATTTCCCAACAAGGACCAACAGTACCTGGAGGTTTTGCAAAACACCGCCGAATCCATTAAAAACAATAAAAACTCGGCGTTATACCAATATGAAATTGCCATGTTGTACCGCGAATGGGGCAACAGTTATCAACCTAACATCAAAGACGAGCACAGATGGAAGCAGAAAGAGGCTATGGCCTTATGTGAATCTGTAATAGAACAGTTTCCAAACAGTAGGGGCGCCGAAAAATGTAAGGCACTAAAATCGGAGATTTTATCCAGAGACCTACAATTGACCGGGGAACGACATGTACCTGTCAACCTACCTTCCCGTTTACTCGTAGAATACAAAAATCTCCATACACTTCAATTATCGGCCCGTAAGATTTCCCAAAAGGAGATAAAGCAGCTCAACAGTCTTTATCCCGAGGAAAAAGTATTGGCTTTTATTAAAAAACTCACGGAAGTCAAGAGTTGGGATACCAAGCTTATCAACGAAAATGATCATCAATCCCACAAAATTGAAATCCTATTGCCAGAGTTAAGTAACGGGTCGTACATTATTTTGGCTACCCCTTATGCCGATTCCGAAAACACCTTCGCCTATAGTCCTATCCAAGTCACCAATCTGGCATTGGTGGAGGGGCAAACCAGTACAGACCATAACTTTCAGGTAATTGATCGCAATAGTGGAAAACCCATATCCGGAGCTACCCTGAAATTTTCCTATCAACAAAACTACGAAAGACCCATCCTGACCAAGACCTTGGTTTCCGACGAGAAAGGGTTGGTAACCCTTCCCTTATCCAGCGAGCGCTGGAACAACGTGGATATCCTTATCGGTACCAAAAATGAAGAGGCCTTCTTTGAAGATTTTTATGTTAATGCCAAATATGACCAAGGGGAGGAAGACAACCTATACTCCTGTTTTTTATTTACGGACCGAAGTATTTACAGGCCGGGACAACCCCTATATTTTAAAGGGTTGGCAATGGTTCAAAAAGACGATAAATCCTCCGTGCTTACCAATACCAAATTAACGGTAAGCCTTATGGATGTTAATCACCAAGAAGTTGCCCAACAGGAATTTAGAACCAATGATTATGGCTCCATTTCAGGCACATTCATTTTACCCAATAATAGGCTTACAGGGAATTATTATTTGAAATTGGATTCCGAAGAAGTTGACATTAGCGGCAATAGTTATTTTTCAGTGGAGGAATACAAGCGTCCCAAATTTGAAACTTCACTGGAATCCATTACAGAGACGTACAGGGTAAACGATACCATCTCCGTTAAGGGAACGGCCAAGGCCTACGCAGGAAGCCTTATTACAGGCGCCAAGGTAAGCTATACCGTTAGGCGAGTGGTGTACTACCCTAAATGGTATTATTGGCACCTGCCTTATTTTGATGGGACCCCTCAAGAGATTGCCCATGGCGAAACGGTTACCGATGCCAACGGTAAATACGAGATTAACTTCAAAGCCATACCAGATCTAAGTATTGCCAAGGAAAATATGCCCACCTTCAATTATGAGGTTACAGCAGATGTTACGGACCTCAATGGCGAGACCCATAGTGCAACTACCATGGTCAACGTGGGGTATCATGCGCTAACGGCCGATATTCAAATTGATGATCCTTTGAACAAGGATGGCAAAAATCCTAAGATAACCATTTCCAGCTATAACCTTAACGGTGAGTTTGTTGCAGCGCAAGGAAGCCTAAAAATGTATAAACTAAAGGCCCCAAACAATGTCCTTAGACCAAGACCTTGGGCTGCTCCGGATTATGATGGCTTTGGAAAAACCAAATTCAAGGAACTTTTTCCCCATGATGCCTTTGGCAAGGAAGATAATCCAGCCTTTTGGGAAAAAGGGGAATTGGTTTGGAAATCCAGCTTTGACACAGGAAAATCCAAGGAAATTGACATGGGCAACGTAAAAAAATGGTTGTCCGGTAAATATGTCATTGAACTGGAAACAAAGGACAAATTTGGTCAACTGGTAAAGGACATTACGCAAACTACTTTTTACAGTGATAAGGACAAGCTACCAGCGGATAATCAGCTTTTTCAAATAAAGACCGATAAAAACTCATATGCCATTGGAGAAAAAGCAAAACTTACTTTGCGCTCCGCTGCGGAAGACCTCACCATATCCTTATTCATTGAAAAGGATCGTAAAATAGTAGAAACACACCTAATTGAATTGCACAATAACTCAAAGACCATTGAAATTCCGGTTACCGCCGATGATTTGGGTGGATTTGCCATAAATTATAGCTTCTCCGCATACAACGCCTTTCAATCGGGTAGCCTTTCTATTACTGTCCCCTATCCCAGTTCTGAACTAGAAATTGAAACAATTACCTTTCGGGATAAGCTGCAGCCTGGCAAAGAGGAAACCTGGTCTTTTAATATTAAAGGCCCCAAAGGTGATAAGGTAACTGCCGAACTGTTGGCAAGTATGTATGATGCCTCTTTGGATGCCTTTAAAGGACATCATTGGAATTTCTCCCCGAACTACAGGGGGCAATATTACTCCCACAGACACCTCAATGCCTATAAAAGTTACGGGATTACCTCCTTTAATACCTATCTAAATTTTGGAGATAGATTTAGTTATGACCCTCAAGATTATGACTCCTTTGATTGGTTCGGTTTCCACTTTGGATATAGCTATGCCCTATATGACAGAATGGTGATGAAGAGTAGTGCACCAGGTATACAAAGGGCCGAGTTAGCTGAAAGTGAATCCTTGGAGGAAACCGCAGTAACCGGCAGTGCAGCACCAGCCCCGGAAAACAAGGGGAACAATAACCCAATTGCCCCAATAGAGAATGACAACAAAAATAGCTTTGACGATATCCAATACAGGAAAAACCTTCAGGAAACTGCCTTTTTCTTTCCCCAGCTCCTCACCGATAAAGACGGGAATGTTTCCTTTAGTTTCACTACCCCTGAAGCTTTGACCAAATGGAAGCTACAGCTACTGGCACATACCAAGTCCATGGAAAGCGCCACGTCCACCTTGGAAACCGTTACGCAAAAAGAATTAATGGTTACCCCAAATGCACCCCGTTTCTTAAGCGAGGGAGATAAAATAACAATCAGCACCAAAATTGCGAATCTAACCAACAAATTGCTCAGTGGCAATGCCAGGTTGGAATTGGCAGATGCCTTTAGTGGAAAGGATATTACCCGGGAATTATTGATCAGTGACCCACTTTCCGGAACTGTTATGCCCGAAAATACATTTACTGTAGATGCAATGGGAAATACCCAAGTGTCCTGGAACTTGAAAATTCCCGAAGGAATTGGAGCCGTACAGTACAAGGTAATGGCCAAGGCGGGTAATTTTAGCGACGGAGAACAAAATGTACTTCCGGTACTCTCTAACCGAATGTTAGTCACGGAAACCCTGCCAATGTGGGTGCGGGGAAATGAAACCAAGACATTTACTTTGGATAAATTAAAGAACACTACCTCCACTACCCTAAAGCATCATCAACTTAGCTTGGAGATAACTTCCAATCCGGCATGGTATGCCGTTCAGGCTCTGCCTTACTTAATGGAATATCCTTATGACTGTAACGAGCAAATATTTTCGAGATATTACGCCAACACTTTGGGAGGGTATATTGCCAATTCCAATCCAAGAATACAACAGGTATTTAACCAATGGGCCAATTCCGATGCCTTATTGAGCAACCTTGAAAAAAATGAAGAATTAAAATCCATTTTAATCCAGGAAACACCATGGCTGCGCGATGCACAATCTGAAACTGAACAAAAGAAACGAATAGCACTGCTCTTCGATCTCAACAAATTGAAAAATGATCAAGACAATGCCTTCAATAAACTTGTTCAGAATCAAATGTCGTCCGGGGCTTGGGCCTGGTTCAAGGGAGGCCCCGAAAACCGATTTATTACCCAACATATTGTTACCGGCCTAGGGCATCTCAAAAAACTTATACCACCCAGTGGAAGTGAGGAAAAATCCGGGATTGGAAAGAACAGCAATACCAAGGAACAGCAAGTAATAAAAAATGCGGTTGCCTTTTTGGACGATGAGTTTGTGAAAGAATACGAGCAAATGAAAAAATACGCCACAGACCTTAACAATGACCATTTGAGCCATACCCAAATACATTATATGTATATGCGCAGTTATTTTCCAGACATCAAGGTTTCCAAAAAAGTAGCTGAAATTATGGATTACTACACCAGCCAGGTACAAAAATATTGGGTAAAAAGGGACTTGTATTCAAAAGGGCTACTATCCCTAATTCTCCATAGAAACGGAAATACAGCTACAGCCAATAAAATAATTAAGTCCTTGGAGGAAAATAGTATTTTGAGTGATGAATTAGGAATGTATTGGAAAGAAAATAGTAATTCCTGGTATTGGTACCAAGCACCAATTGAGACCCAATCCCTGTTAATAGAAGCCTTTTCTGAAATTAAAGATGATATTAAAACAGTTGACAATCTTAAAATTTGGCTATTGAAGAACAAACAGACCAATCAATGGAAAACTACCAAAGCTACCACTGATGCAGTATATGCCCTACTTTTAAGGGGAAGTGAATGGTTGTCTGTAACAGAAGCTGTAGACGTCCTGGTTGGAGGTAAAAAAATTGAACCCTCCAAACTCGAAAATGTACAAGTGGAAGCCGGAACCGGATATTACAAAACCTCCTGGAGCAAAAACGAAATAAGTCCAAAAATGGCAGAGGTTCAACTGAACAAAAAAGGGGACGGCATTGCTTGGGGAGCTTTGTACTGGCAATATTTTGAAGATTTGGACAAAATAACCCCTGCCGATACACCTTTGAAATTAAAAAAGAAAGTCTTCCTAAAAAAGAACACGGATACAGGTGAGGTATTGTCTGAAATTAATGGCAAAACAGCTTTACATGTTGGCGATTTAGTTCGTATAAGAATTGAATTAAGGGCAGATAGACCAATGGAATTTGTACACATGAAAGATATGAGGGCCGCGGGAATGGAACCCATAAATGTGCTTTCCAGCTATAAATGGCAAGATGGCCTGGGATATTATGAAAGCACAAAAGATGCCAGTACCAATTTCTTTTTCGACTACTTGCCCAAAGGAATATTTGTGTTCGAATATGACTTAAGGGTCAACAATGCCGGGGACTTCAGCAACGGAATTTCCACCATTCAGAGTATGTATGCCCCCGAATTTAGTAGTCATAGCGAGGGAGTGAGGATTCTTATAGAATAACAAAAAAATAAAATATTGTTAAAAAGGTATTGCTTTTTTTCATAAATTCATAAATAACTAACCTAAAATCAACGAATTATGAACTCTACCTTCTTTATTGCCTTGCGCTTTGTTTTTGGAATTTTTCTGATCGTCTTCGGGGCGAATAAATTCTTACATTTTATGCCGGCAGGACAAATGTCCGAAGCTGCCATGAACTATTTTTCCGCCTTAATGAGCACCAATACCCTTTATGTGGTAGCCATAGTGGAGATTCTTTCAGGACTTTCCTTATTGACCAATAAATTTGGTGCGTTAATGATGATTATACTGATGACCGTCTCTGTGAATGCATTATTGTTCAATGCATTTTTGGAACCAGGTTCCATTGGCCTAACTTTGGTATTGCTTGTTCTTAATATAGTAATGTTGTACGCCTACAAAGAAAGATATAAAGACATACTGAGACCATAACCTCTATAATAACATCATAGAATATAAGAAGCGGGAGCCATAACGGCTCCCGCTTCTTATTTATAATATTTTAACGAATAACATTATAACCTTTACAGAGGCTATATGGATTACTTTCTACTTTTAGGCGGGTATTTTTCAAGAGTTTTGGTCACCAATGCCTGTATTTTATCTTCCCTTTCACTGGGAGAACTGTTTTCCCTTAGACTACTTACTGTAATGGCCTGCCAAAAAAGTTCATCCTTTTGACTGTCTACAAAATCGAACTGAATTTCCCGTTCCACATTCGTTGCTCCCACCGGAATACCAATTGTCATTCCACCACCAACGTTTCTCCCTGTACCCCCTATACCTACCCCTACGGTATTATTTCTAGGGGCCTGGAAAGAACTGCTCAAAATATTAATTAAAAATTCAGGCTCTTCGGATAACAAAAAACCTTTTCCCCGCATAGTAGAATCAATGGCCCTTAATAATCGCCGGGCATCCAATTCACTTAAACCAGTATCCATGTCCGAATAGTAGTTATAGGTAGTATATTTAGAATAATCAGTGTCCCGATCATAGTCATAATTTACACGAATAGCACTACAGGAAACTAAAAAGAGCAAGAGTAAGAATGGGATTATACTTTTCATTATTCCAATTTTTATAAGAGCCTGCTTAAGAAATTGTTATTTCCTAAATAGACTCTAAAATAGTGAAAAATATTATGCCGTTTTTTATGAGGGCAAGTATTCGTTAAAACGCAGGGTATTACAACTATTAAAAACGAGCATATGGATATATAAAAAATAATTGGGCTATTTATTCAACATGGCCCACAATCTGTCCTTAAGTTCCACCAGCCCTATTTGGGCCACGGAAGATATGAACATATAGGGCACATCTTTGAAATCTTTATCCAGTTCAATCCTCATTTCTGCAATAAGCTCCTCGTCCAACATATCTGTTTTGGAGATGGCGATCAACCGGTCCTTGTCCAATAGTTCGGGATTATATCTGCGCAGCTCGTCCAACAGGATTTCATATTCCTTGGAAATATCCTTGCTGTCTGCAGGAATCAGGAACAGCAAAGTTGAATTACGCTCTATATGTCTTAAAAAATAATGTCCTAGACCCTTTCCCTCGGCTGCCCCTTCTATAATACCGGGAATATCCGCAATAACAAAACTTTTAAAATCCCTGTATTCCACAATCCCCAAATTGGGTTTTAGGGTCGTAAATTCATAATCCGCTATCTTGGGCTGGGCAGAGGTAAGAACGGATAATAGGGTAGATTTACCAGCATTTGGAAAACCCACCAAACCTACGTCGGCCAATACTTTCAACTCCATGATAAGGTCCAATTCCTGGCCACTTATACCGGGTTGGGCGTATCTTGGCGTCTGGTTGGTAGCTGTTCTAAAATGCCAGTTACCACGACCTCCCATGCCTCCTTCCAAAAGAATTTTCTCTTCCTGGTCCTCGGTAATCTCCATTAAAACTTCTAGGGTTTCAGCATCTTTAATAACAGTCCCCAATGGCACCTCCAAATACACATCCTGTCCGTCTGCACCACTACTTCGGTTCTTACTGCCATGCTCCCCATGACCGGCCCTAAAAGTTCTGGTGAACTTAAAACCCAACAGGGTCCATAAATTTTTATTGCCACGGACAATAATGTGACCACCACGACCACCATCACCACCATCTGGCCCTCCTTTTGTGATAAACTTTTCCCTATGCAAATGCACTGAACCTTTTCCTCCGTTACCGGATTCCAAGTGCACTTTAACATAATCCACAAAATTTCCTTCCGTCATTTTTTTAGTTTATTATTCCAAGTTCTGTCAAAGTAGGACTACAAAATTCCTGTAGTTCAACTTTTAAACCAAGAAATTATGAGTGGGCAGATTATAAGAACCCCTGGGGCATTTTTCAAGGCAATTCCTCTTTACTGGGAGTATAAATTTCAGTACACCCCGAAATTAGACTGCCTGCAGCTCCTCTATTACTTTTGCCAAGCGGCTTGTAATGTCTTCTATAGAACCTATTCCGTTGACACTATGAAATTTCCCCTGATCATCATAGTAATCCTTTAAGGGAGCTGTTTTTTCATTGTATTCATCAAAACGGTTACGGATCATTTTTTCGTCCTGGTCGTCGCTTCTACCACTAACTTTACCACGTTCCAATAATCTTTGTATCAATACTTCATCATTGGCTTCCAAGGCAATAGTAGCATCGATCCTCATCTCCTTACTTACCAAAAAATCATCCAATGCTTTGGCCTGTGCCGTAGTTCTTGGGAAACCGTCAAAGATAAATCCGCTGGCTTCGGGGTTTTTCTCCACCTCATCCTGTAGCATTTTAATGGTAACCTCGTCCGGCACCAATTCACCTTTATCTATATATGACTTTGCCAGTGTTCCCAGTTCGGTACCATTCTTAATATTATAACGAAAGACATCTCCGGTTGAAATATGCTTTAAATTATACTTTTCCTTTAAAAATGAAGCCTGCGTGCCCTTTCCTGCACCAGGTTTTCCAAACAAAACTAGGTTTATCATGTGCTTTTGGTTTAGTTGATATACTGCTCTTAAATTTCTTCCCAATTCATTATAATCCAATCCATAGCCTACTATAAACTTATCTTCGATTTTCAAACCAAAATAGTCTATATCATACTCCCCGTTATACACTTCTGATTTGTAAAACAAGGTGGCAATTTTAAATTCCTTTACCTTGGTATTGGAAAATAGGTCTATTAATTTTTTAACGGTCCTACCTGTATCTATAATATCTTCCAGGATAATAACACTTCTGCCCTCAATATTTTCCGGAACATCCAAGAGCGATTCCACAATTCCCGTAGAAGTAAGTCCCTGATAGGAGCTTAAACGAACAAAGGAAACCTCACAAGGGTGTGGATAGGCCTTTAGAAAATCGGAAACGAACATAAATGCCCCGTTTAGGACACCCACAAATATGGGAGTTTCCTTCTTGTAATCCACAGCGACCTGGTCCGCAATCTTTTTAATCGCGGCCATAATCTCACCTTCACTTATAAAAGGCTTAAAATATTTGTCGTGTAGCTTAATCAAGACTAATGTTTTTATAATAAATTCAAGATGCCAAATATAGCACTTTGATTTCTCTTTTTTAATGGTCTAGGCCTAGTTTCTAAGATTTAGCTGTATTTTTGTTCCTAATATACAATCTACTTTAATACAAGCGAATCATTTCCAATGAACTATTTTTCTTCTGATTTTAAACTAGGAATACTAGGAGGCGGTCAATTAGGTAAAATGCTTTTGTACGAAACAAGAAAATTTGACATCCACACCAAGGTATTGGACCCGTCCGACGAAGCTCCTTCCAAAATAGCCTGCAATGAATTTTTTAAGGGCGATTTAATGGATTTTGGGGCGGTTTATGCGCTTGGCAAAAAAGTAGATGTGCTTACCATAGAAATCGAGAACGTAAACCTTGATGCCCTGGAAAAATTAGAGGATGAAGGTCTGAAAGTATTTCCGCCCACTAGAGCACTGCGCATTATTCAGAACAAGGCAAAACAAAAACTGTTTTATGTGGACAACAATATCCCCACTGCAGATTTTCAGCGTTTCGCTTATAAAAGTGAGATTGAAGACAGTGTTGCCAATGGCGGACTAAAATTCCCTTTTATTTGGAAAGCCACACAATTTGGATATGACGGTCAGGGGGTTAAGGTAGTTCGTAAACTGGAAGATCTGAACGGTCTGCCTGCTGGGGAATGCATCACAGAAGAAATGATAAATTTCAAGAATGAACTTGCGGTAATAGTAGCACGGAGTGCCAGCGGTGAAGTTAAAACCTATCCCGTAGTGGAAATGGAATTCCACCCCGAAGCCAATCAGGTGGAATATGTTATTTGTCCCGCACGTATAGATGCCAAAGTCGCCGAAAAAGCCCAGGAAATAGCGCTTCAACTATCCCATAAAATAAAGCATGTTGGACTTTTGGCCGTGGAAATGTTCCAGACCCAGGACGATAAAATTCTGGTAAACGAAGTAGCCCCAAGACCCCACAACAGTGGCCATTACAGTATTGAAGCAAGTTATACCAACCAATTTGAACAACATATCCGTGCCATTTTAGACCTTCCTTTGGGAAATACGGCCAGTAAAGTTGCCGGCATAATGGTGAATTTAGTAGGTGCAGAAGGCCATACAGGAAATGTGGTCTATGAAAATATGGAGGAAATTTTGAGCCTGGATGGTGTTACTCCTCATATTTACGGTAAAAAACAGACCAGGCCTTTCAGAAAAATGGGCCATGTTACCATAGTGAACAACGACATTAAGGAGGCAAGAAAAATAGCCGAACAAGTCAAGAATACAATAAAAGTGATTAGCGAATAAAAATTTTCAATGATATGAGTAAAGTAGCCGTAGTTATGGGAAGTACCAGCGACCTCCCTGTTATGCAAGAAGCCATTGATATATTAAAAGGTTTTGATATTGAGGTAGATGTCGATATTGTCTCTGCCCACCGTACCCCGGAAAAATTGTTCGATTTCAGCAAGAATGCCCATAAAAATGGGTACTCTGTAATTATTGCCGGTGCAGGCGGTGCAGCACATTTACCAGGAATGGTGGCATCCATGTCCCCTTTACCTGTTATAGGTGTTCCCGTAAAAAGCAGTAATTCCATAGACGGCTGGGATTCCGTGCTATCCATTCTCCAAATGCCCGGCGGTGTTCCCGTGGCGACAGTAGCTCTTAATGGCGCAAAAAATGCCGGAATACTGGCAGCCCAGATCATTGGAAGCTCGGACAAATGTGTCCTGGACAAAATTATCTTATACAAAGAAGGCTTAAAGCAAAAGGTCATGGACGGAGCCGAGGAAATGAAAAAAGCAAACCTTAAAAAGTAAACAGTCTTTACAAATCATTTTACCATTAAAAAAAACGCAATACCCTCATATGAATCCATTATTGACCCCATTTGATACAGCACCATTCTCAAAAATAAAAAACGAACATTTTAAACCTGCATTTTTGCAGGCCATTGAGGATGCCAGGGCAGAAATTGATGCCATTGCAAACTCCAAGCAGGTTCCTACTTTTGAGAATACCATAGCTGCCTTGGATTTTGCCGGACAACAATTGGATAGGGTATCCAGCGTCTTTTTTAATTTGAATTCTGCTGAGACCAATCCGGAAATTCAGAAAATAGCCCAGGAGGTATCTCCCCTATTGTCGGAATTCAGCAATGACATTACCCTGAACGAGGATTTATTTAAGCGGGTTAAAGCGGTATACGACCAAAGGAATGATCTGGAATTGACCACCGAGGAACAAACCCTTCTCGACAAAAAATACAAAAGCTTTAGTAGGAACGGTGCCAATTTGCCCTTGGACAAAAAGAAGCGCCTACGCGAAATTGATGCCGAACTGTCTAAACTTAAGCTTCAATTCGGGGAAAATGTTTTGGCCGAGACCAACAAATATGAAATGCACCTTACCAATGAGGAAGATTTGGACGGTCTTCCTGAAGGGGAAAAAGAGGCAGCTGCGCAATTGGCAAAATCAAAGGACAAAGACGGCTGGTTGATTACCTTGGATTATCCCAGCTATATTCCTTTTATGAAATATGCCAGCAATAGGAAATTAAGGAAGGAACTTTCCATTGCATTTGGCAGCAAAGGCTTTCATAACGATGAATTGGATAATCAGAAAAACATAATAAACATTGCCAACCTTCGCCATGAAAGGGCCAATTTGCTTGGCTACAAAACACATGCCCACTATGTATTGGAGGAACGTATGGCAGAAACCCCTGAAAAGGTCCACCAATTTCTTAACGAATTGTTGGAAAAAGCAAAACCGGCAGCTAAGAAAGAATTTGCCGAGTTGGAAGAATTTGCCAAAAAATTGGATAACATAGATCGTTTACAGAAATGGGACGGCGCCTACTATTCCGAAAAATTAAAGCAAAAACTGTTCGACCTGGACGACGAAAAGCTTAAACCCTATTTTAAATTGGAAAATGTAATCGCTGGGGTATTTAAGGTAGCCGAAAAATTATTCGGCCTGCAATTTGAAGAAGTTTTTGATGTTGACAAATATCACCCGGATGTAAAAACGTATCGCATTTACGATAAGGACAAAAACCTAGTATCCCTGTTTTATGCAGATTTCCATCCTAGACCTGGAAAACGTGGGGGAGCCTGGATGACATCCTACAAGACCCAATACGTTCAAAATGGAATTAATGTACGCCCACATATTTCCAATGTCTGCAATTTCACCAAACCTACTGCTAGCAAACCCTCCTTGCTCACATTTAATGAGGTTACTACCTTGTTCCATGAGTTTGGCCACGGATTGCATGGCATGTTGGCAAATACGGTTTATCCCGGACTGTCCGGCACTTCTGTTTATTGGGATTTTGTGGAACTTCCTAGTCAGATAATGGAAAACTGGTGCTTTGAAAAAGAAGCCTTGGAATTATTTGCTATGCATTACGAATCGGGCGAGGTAATACCAATGGATTTAGTACAAAAAATAAAAGACTCGGCCACCTTCCAAGAAGGAATGGCCACGCTTAGACAGATAAGTTTTGGTTTATTGGACATGTCTTGGCATGGCACGGATCCATCCGGCATCAGCAACGTAAAGGAACAGGAAGTAAAAGCTTTTGAGCAAACAGATCTATACCCGGAATGTCCCGAAACCTGTATGAGCACTTCATTTTCCCACATATTTCAAGGTGGATATTCTTCTGGATACTACAGCTACAAGTGGGCGGAAGTATTGGATGCCGATGCCTTTGCCTACTTTAAGGAGAAAGGTATTTTCAACCAAGAAGTGGCCACTAAGTTTAAGGACAATGTACTGTCTAAAGGCGGAACCGAAAAGCCTATGGAATTGTACAAACGTTTTAGAGGGAGCGAACCAAAGATAGAGGCCTTGTTAAAAAGGGCAGGCCTGTTGGCTGAGACTTCCAATTAATTACAGGTTTCGGTTAAGGCAATAATCTAAACCGCTAAAGGGATATCCCGCTGTTTCCATTTTATCTTGAAACAGAGTAAACAATTTACAATCCCGTATTATCCTGAATATTGGGATTTAGCTGTTTTAAATGGGCTATAAATGCGCGTTTCCCTTTAGGGGAAATGATGACGCTTTCATATTTATTGTAAAACACCTCCAGCCTGTCAAAGGAAGTGGCCGGTGCACTTATGGGATTTTTTGTAGCCTCAATTTTTGTTATAGAACTTATTGGAATGGAACGGTTGAGCAGAAATCCACTTTTAACCCTTAAAACTCCATTACCAATCTCATAATAGGTAGATATAAATATGTAACCAATAAAAAGTGAAGGCAATAACAAAAATATGGGGCCAATACTTAAAGAGTGTTTCAACAACTGGAAAATAGGAGCTAAAAGCAAAATCAGGATTACTACTACCAGAATCCAACCAATTTTTGACTTATATCTTATCATAACCAATAAATTGCCCAGACATCGTATGCCAAATATGGTCTTTATTGTATAGCCGATATCCTAGGTTTAATTGTTCGCCTTAATGGCATCATATCCCCCTTCCAGGTTAACAACATTGGTAAAGCCCAAGGATTTCAACTTTTCCTGTGCCTTCGCACTGCGTCCGCCCATCTTACAATATACATAAATAGTTTTGTTTTTGTCCACTGTTTTAAAACGTTCCGAGAAATCAGCATCATACCAATTTATATTATCGGCATTCTCCAAGTGTCCCGCACTAAATTCCTCAGGAGTCCTAACATCTACCAAAATAGCGTTATCCAATAATTCCTGCTTAAAGTCGCTTATAGGCATTTTGTCCTTATTTTCTTGGGAACAGCCCGTTTGCAGTACCAGTACTACCAAAAAAAGAAATATTGTTCTCATAACTTATTTGCTTAATCAAAAATAAGAATTCTTCTTCAGAAAAAAATCACTTATTTTTGAAACGACAAACAGATGAATGACAAAACAAGAATTAAATCCGGATATTTGGGTCGATAGTTATTCCGATTACCTCTTTAACTATGCGGTAAGCCGGGTAAGCGATTCTGAAATTGCCAAAGATTTGGTACAGGAGACTTTTTTTGCCGGATTGAAATCTGCAAAAAATTTTAAAGGGGAGGCCGCTGAACGCACTTGGCTGATCTCTATCCTAAAAAGGAAAGTAATTGATCATTATCGCAAAATAAATTCCAAAAAGGCGAAATCTATGGTCCGCATTACCCAAAACCAAAATAGTGAGGCCGATAGCAACTTTTTGGAGGAACAGGTGGCGGACCCCATGAGTATATTGGAAAACAGCCAAATAGAAAATGAGGAATTGGGCATGGCCATTCAAGACTGTATAGCCAAGCTTCCCAAAAAACACGCTTTGGCATTTACCCTAAAAACAATAAACGGACTCAGTACCGAAGAGGTATGTAAGGAGCTAGACATCAATCCGTCTAATCTTTGGGTAATCCTCCATAGAGCAAGAACTGTTCTCATGGATTGCCTAAACAACAATTGGTTCAAGATATGAAAAGCTGTAAGGACGTTGAAATAATTTGTACTAAAGTTCAGTATAAGGAAGCCTCTTTCTTGGAGAAAATCAAGATTAAGCTTCACGTATTGTTTTGCAAAACCTGTAAAACCTTTTCCAAAAAAAATACCGAACTAACATCTCTCTGCTCACAAGCCAACATTAAGACGCTTCCCATTGAGGAAAAGGAAAAGATGAAAACGAAGTTAAAATCAAGGACTTAAAAAGGCACCTTCAGAGGTATATTAAATACTTGATATTCAGCATATTAATTCGTATTTTAGATAAAACAAAACCCCGAATATGAGTCTCCAGCTCTAA
>NZ_JALKBB010000029.1:0-73346 GCF_023016025.1 Arenibacter sp. S6351L
TGAACCAACCGTTTTAATTAATAAATCATTAAAAAGGAATTGAATATTATTATCTTCTGAGAAGATAGCAAGTTATGTTTTAAGCATCTTAAAACTACTACTTCTGGCGAAGTGAAAACCAATGCTGGACCTAAATCTTTATCTGCGATATTCAAGTGGACCATAAAAACCTGCCGCAATTAATTTGATTTTTGATATAGAATTTTTCACCTAACGGGTAATTTTTTGTGGTATGGGAAGAAGAAAGACGAATATTTTTTTGAATACACTTATTTTTTTACGGATGGAAGCCAGAGGTTAATAAAATGAATAGTTCAACTTTCAGGTGCATTTCGGTTCAATTTGTTTTACCTATGTTTTACCCTATAAATAAAAAAAAGGCTTCAATCTCTTGAAGCCCTGTCTTTCCTAGTAGCGGGAACTGGACTCGAACCAGTGACCTTCGGGTTATGAGCCCGACGAGCTACCTACTGCTCTATCCCGCGATGTGCGATTCCAAAACATTCAACTTGGCTCTAAACCTTCAGTTCATAATGCTGACTGAATTATTTCGGACTGCAAAGATACATGCTTTTTATGATTTCCCAAATCTATTTTCAATTAAATATTAAAAATGAGACTAAATTTTTATCAAACATTTAAAAATGCCCAGTTGTAGTCCTCATTGTCCAAAATCTTTCTATTTTGTATCGATTTTAATTACAATCCGTCACTTTTAATTCGCCCGATCATTTATGGATAACTATGGTTTTCTCTCAATCTTACCACCCGTAATCGCTATTATATTGGCGCTCAGAACCAAACAAGTTTATATAGCCCTACTTTTTGGGATATGGTTTTCTTGGGTGATCATCAATGACTGGAATTTCTTCACTGGTACCTTGGCAGCCATTGAAGGGATGGTCAATGTTTTTAAGTCTCCCGGTAATACCAGAACCATAATGTTCAGTGCCTTAGTGGGTGCCTTACTTTTATTTATACAGTATTCCAAAGGTGTTGAAGGTTTTATAAACGAGCTTAATAAGGTAATAGCCTATTTTGAAAAAAAACAAAGTGGCTACAGCAGGGTGGTGGTACAGCTTATGGCTATGTTCACAGGAATATTATTGTTTGTGGAGACCAGTATTAGTTCCTTAACGGTAGGAACCCTATATCGTCCAATTTTCGATAAACTGAAGATTCCCAGGGAAAAACTGGCCTATATTGCCGATTCAAGTTCCGCACCCTCCTCCATTTTAATTCCCTTTAATGCTTGGGGAGCATTTATAATGGGACTTTTGCTTACCCAGGGGGTCGAAAATCCGTTTGGAACCATGCTTTCGTCCATAGCTTATAATTTTTATCCTATCCTGGCCATTGCCATTGTTTTCGTGGTAATTATTACCAAAAAGGATATTGGACCTATGTCAAAAGCGGAAAAGCGCACAAGGGAAACGGGTAAATTGCTAAATGATAATGCCAAACCAATGCTGTCCAGCGAGGTAACCTCCTTTGAGTCCAAGGAAGGGATCAAGGCCAAGGCCTTTAATATGATCGTTCCCTTGGCAACCATGGTAGTCATGATGCCTTTCTTTCTGGCATATACGGGCTGGGATGCTGTGGAGGGTGCAACTTCTTTTGGCGATCATGTTTTTAAAGCTATTGGTCAAGGTTCTGGTTCGTCATCTGTCCTGTACGCAGTTCTGACGGCGATATTGGTTGCTATGGTGCTCTATAGATCTCAAAAAATTATGAAAACCAAGGAAATGATAGACCTCACCCTGAAGGGTATAAGTGAATTGATGCCACTGGCTTTATTAATGTTATTGGCCTTTGCCATAGGAGACGCTTGTAATGCCCTGGGTACTGGACAATTTATCGCAAACTGGTCCAAAGATTGGTTGTCTCCTGTTTTTTTACCGGCAGTTATTTTTGTGATCAGCTCTTTTATTGCATTTTCAACAGGGACTTCTTGGGGGACCTTTGCCATTATGATGGCGATTTCCATGCCGATGGCCGAAATCCATGGCGCACCACTACCTTTGATAGTAGCCGCGACTTTAGGAGGAGGGGTTTTTGGAGATCACTGTTCGCCTATTTCGGACACCTCCATTATTTCCTCCATGGCCTCAGCCAGTGATCACATAGACCATATAAATACCCAGCTGCCCTATGCCCTGATCGGTGGTTTGGTAACAGTGCTGCTATACGTAATTTTAGGCTTTATTATGATATAGATGGAAGGATTCTACTACCTTTGCAATTATTAAAGTTAAAAAGGGAAGATGTCGCATAAAGCCGGTTTTGTAAATATTATAGGAAATCCCAATGTGGGGAAATCCACACTCATGAATGCCTTTGTAGGGGAAAAATTATCTATTATTACCTCCAAGGCCCAAACTACCCGGCACCGTATTTTGGGAATCGTCAATGGGGACGATTTTCAGGTGGTTCTTTCCGATACTCCAGGGATTATAAAACCTGCCTATGAATTGCAGTCTTCTATGATGGATTTTGTAAAGTCTGCCTTTGAAGATGCCGATGTATTGATTTATATGGTGGAGATAGGAGAAAAGGCCCTGAAGGACGAACGCTTTTTTGAAAAAATTAAAAATACCAAGATTCCTGTTTTGCTCTTGCTGAACAAAATTGATGTTTCCGAGCAAGGTATCTTGGAAGAGCAGGTACAGTATTGGCAGGAGCAATTGCCTACAGCGGAAATACATCCCATATCTGCCTTACAGAATTTTAATGTGAAGGAAGTTTTTCTGCGGATTTTGGAATTGCTGCCAGAAGCCCCGCCTTATTATCCCAAGGACCAATTAACGGATAAGCCGGAACGCTTTTTTGTAAACGAAACCATTAGGGAAAAAATTCTTCAATTCTATAAAAAGGAAATTCCGTACTCCGTGGAGATCGATACAGAGGAATTTTTTGAAGACGAGGACATTATCCGCATGCGATCAGTCATCATGGTGGAGCGCGATTCCCAAAAAGGGATTATAATAGGGCATAAAGGAAGTGCTCTGAAAAGGGTAGGGGTGGAAGCCCGCAAGGACTTGGAAAAATTCTTCGACAAGCAGGTTCATTTGGAACTCTATGTTAAGGTAAACAAGAATTGGAGAAGCGATCCCAATCAGTTAAAGCGCTTTGGTTACAACCAGGGTTAGCGTTTTAACAGTTCGTTTTGTTGTTGGCCGCTATTTTTCTTTACTCACAACATTTAGGCTAGATCCTTAACAATTAGTTATTATTTATTTTACGCTTAGCTTATAGCCAGTTTACATCTTTGGTTTTAAATAAATAACCAAAGAAAATGAAAAAAACACTTTTAGCACTTTTCGTAGGTGGAATGCTATTCACCTCCTGTATTAAGGATCATATCGGCCATGGTGGCGGTAATGACGATGTAGATGTATCAACCCTTACATTCGCCAAAATAGGTGGGTTCTCCAACGGTACCGGAGAGGAAGGTTTTGCTGAAATCAGTGCCTTTGATCCCGAGACCAACAAATTGTTTATCGTAAATCCAGTTCAGTCCGAAGTTTCGGTTTGGGATATTTCATCTCCTTCCTCCTCAGTAAAATTAAGCTCAATTTCATTGGCGGGAACTCCAAACAGTGTAGCTGTTCACGACGGACTTTTGGCTGTGGCCGTAGAAAATGCCAATAAACAAATGAATGGTACAGTACAGACTTATGATACCGAGACCCAAGCCTTGGTAAATTCATATAATGTGGGGGCATTGCCAGACATGGTTGCTTTTAGTCCTGATGGGAAATATATAATTTCTGCCAATGAAGGGGAGCCAAATGCTGATTATTCGGTAGATCCAGAGGGGTCTATTTCTGTAGTGGACGTTCAAAAAAATGAAGTTAATACTATGTTTTTTACTTCCTTTAGTGCGGCTTCAATAGGGGACGATTTTAGGGTTTTTGGTCCATCGGCAAGTATTTCCCAGGATGTGGAACCAGAATATGTGGCAGTTTCGGACGATAGTAAGTTTGCCTATGTAACGCTTCAGGAAAATAATGGTATAGCCGTAGTGGATTTAAAGAATAAGGCCATTGCCAATGTTTTTGGTTTAGGTGTAAAAGATTATTCTTTTGGGGAAAATAAGATGGACGCCAGTAACAAGGATGACGTGGTAGGGAACTTTCAGAATTGGCCAGTGCTCGGTTTTTATATGCCGGATGCCATTACTTTTACCAAGCTAGATGGCATGGATTATATTATTACGGCCAATGAAGGGGATTCTAGGGATTACGATGGGTATTCCGAAGAGGAAAGGGTAGAAGATGTAACCTTGGACCCAACAGCTTTCCCTAATGCCGCTGATCTACAAATGAAGGAAAATTTGGGAAGGTTAAAAATTACCACCGCCAATGGTGATATCGATGGCGATGGTGACTTTGATAAAATTTATGCCTACGGAGGAAGGTCTTTTACAATCTGGTCTACTTCTGGGACTTTGGTATATGACAGTGCGGATGAAATTGGAAGAAGGACTTTAGAGCTTAACCCATCTTATTTTAATGCCGATGAGGGCGAGGCCGATGGAAGAAGTGATGATAAAGGTGCCGAACCAGAATCTGTAACTACTTTAAAGGTGGGCAATTCTACTTTGTTATTTGTTGGTTTGGAGCGTACAGGGGGTGTTTTGGTGTATGATATTACCAACCCCAATAGTCCAGAATACGTAAACTGGCTTTTTGATGCCTCGGATATGGCCCCCGAAGGTTTGGTGACTATTTCAGAGGATAATAGCCCAACAGGAAATGCCTTGGTAATTATCACCAATGAGGTTTCCAATACCGTAGCGATTTACGAAATAAAATAGAAAAAATAAATATTGGAATTATCCCTGGGTATCTTGATGTCCAGGGATTTTTTATTTTCATACCAGCATCCAGCATCCAGCATCCAGCATCCAGCATCCAGCATCCAGCATCCAGCATCCAGCATCCAGCATCTAATATCGAGTTCCCGATGCCAACTTATAATTGGTTATCAACCTTGGCATGCTGCAACATAAACTCATGCAATTGATGCATTTGGGGCTTGCCCTTTCTTTTTCCTATTCTACCAAATACATAAAGAACAATCCACGCTACGACCATTAAAGCCATTAACCCGATCTGAAGGCCTATTTCTTTGCCCAGGGCCTTGTTGGAATATGCCCAAACCCCAAAAATGATAAAAAGGGAGGCCACTCCAAAATGGACAAACATAAAGAATGTCCATAAGGTAGGATTGGGACCAAACAATCCATAAATGGTACTGTTGCCGTCCTCTTGGTCCACAATCTCAATTTGTAATTGCGGCGACCAAAAATGGGATTCCGACTTATTGAATTTTATAAAAATATGATGATCGGATCTTTTAACGATAAAAGGAGGATTGTCTACTTCTTGAAACAATTGCAGAATGGGTTGGGCCGGACCTTTTAGGTTAAGTTGGAATCTAGGTCTTAGTACAATTTCGTTGGGTAAAGCTTTCAAACTATTTGGCTGATAATTAGGATAAAAGATACTGTTTTTTCTTCGGATATAAATAGTACTTTTGCATCAAATTAAAAGTATGAGTGCTATAGTAGCCATTGTAGGAAGACCTAATGTAGGCAAATCAACCTTTTTCAACCGATTAATTCAAAGAAGAGAGGCCATTGTTGATGCCGTGAGTGGGGTTACGCGAGATCGTCATTACGGAAAGAGTGATTGGAACGGTGTGGAGTTTTCTTTGATCGATACCGGCGGATATGTGTTAGGGAGCGATGACGTTTTTGAAAAGGAAATAGATAAGCAGGTAGAATTGGCTATCGATGAGGCCGATGCCATCATTTTTATGGTGGACGTGGAATCTGGGGTTACCGGTATGGACGAAGATGTAGCCAATTTGTTGAGACGTGTAAATAAGCCTGTTTTCTTGGTGGTCAATAAGGTAGACAACGGCAAAAGAGCGGAAGATGCCGTAGAGTTTTATTCCTTGGGTCTAGGGGAGTATTATACCATTGCCAGTATAAACGGAAGTGGTACGGGCGATTTGTTGGACGATTTGGTAAAGGTATTACCGGAAAAAGAAAAGGATAAGGACGACTTGCCTCGTTTTGCGGTAGTAGGTAGGCCCAACGCCGGAAAATCGTCTTTTATCAATGCCCTTATCGGGGAGGAAAGATATATAGTAACCGATATTGCCGGTACTACTAGAGACAGTATAGATACTAAATACAACCGGTTTGGGTTCGAATTTAATCTGGTAGATACCGCTGGGATCCGTCGTAAGGCCAAGGTAAGGGAGGATCTGGAGTTCTATTCCGTAATGCGGTCAGTAAGGGCTATTGAACATTCCGATGTCTGTATTCTTATGTTGGATGCCACCCGTGGTTTTGATGGACAGGTGGAAAATATTTTCTGGTTGGCTCAGCGGAACAACAAGGGAATAGTGATCTTGGTAAACAAATGGGATTTGATTGAAGACAAAGAAACCAATACCATTAAACATTACACTCAGAAAATTAAAGAGGCCATAGCACCTTTCACAGATGTGCCCATTCTTTTTATCTCTGTTTTAACAAAACAGCGGATTTTCAAAGCCATTGAAACGGCCGTTCAGGTGTATGAAAATAGGCAAAAAAAGGTGGTGACCAGAAAACTGAACGATATTATGTTGCCCATTATAGAAAACTATCCGCCACCTGCCTATAAGGATAAGTATGTAAAGATTAAATTCTGTACCCAATTGCCAACGCCTTATCCACAGTTCGCTTTTTTCTGCAACCTTCCACAATATGTAAGGGAGCCGTATAAGCGTTTTCTGGAGAATAAATTAAGGGAGAATTTCGATTTTACAGGGGTACCGGTAACGGTATTTATGAGAAAGAAATAGGAAACTGTACCTGTATTGGGGTATTTCTTAATATGAGGTCTTAAAGTTCTGTTAAGCATTTGGGTCGTAGAAGGTCAAGGGTTATTTTTGGGGACTTACCAAACTACCAAGAATCCGAGACATTTTTACCAAATGAAGAAATTTCACTTTTCTATCCTATTTTCCATTTTATTTTTTAGCCTTTCTTTTTCCCAGGATTTTGTTTTGAGCGGGAAGATTGTTGATGCCATTACCCAGGCCCCATTGGAGGCCTCCACTATTTATGCAGAATCTGTAAAAGACAGCACATTGGTGTCATACACCGTATCCGATCAAAAAGGAGCATTTGAATTGGAAGGGGATACAAGTCTTAAGGAGGTAAATGTATTCTTCTCCTATAATGGGTATAAACCATATTATGTAAAAGTTAAATTGGAGTCTCAGGTATATTTGGGGAAAGTACAATTGGAGGAGCAGGCGCAAGAGTTGGAAGGAGTGCTGATTGTGGGCGATAGGGTGCCAATTACTATTAAAAAGGATACCTTGGAATTTAATGCGGATTCATTTAAGACAAAGCCGGATGCTACCGTAGAGGACGTATTGAAAAAGTTGCCCGGGGTAGAAGTGGATAGTGATGGTAAGATCACTGTAAACGGGAAGGAAGTAGACCAGGTACTGGTCAATGGCCAGGTATTCTTTAGTAACGACCCTAAGGTGGCAACCAAAAGTTTGCCCAAGGATATCATAAGTAAGATACAGATTTCGGATACCAAGACCAAAGAGCAGGAGTTTAGTGGAGAAGAAGGGGAAGGGGAGAACAAAACCATTAACCTGACCATAAAGGAAGATAAGAATAAAGGGTATTTGGGAAGAATGGCGGCCGGTTATGGTACTGATGAGAGGTATCAACTCAACGGACTGCTCAATTATTTTAGCAATAAGAAGAGATTGAGTTTTATTGCCAGTTCCAATAATATTAACAATTCCGGATTTTCCTATGACGAAATTTACGATATGGTGGGGAATACCAATGGAGGGTATTCCGGTGCACAGGAATCGGGCTTGATCAATAACTTTGGAAATGGTATTACCACCTCTTCCAACTTGGGTACCAGCTATGCCAATGCGGAAAAGGGCCAGTATAAGATCGATGCCAATTACTTTTTTGGATACAGCGATTCCTATAATGATCAAAAAACATCCCGGGAGAATATTTTGCCTGACAGCAGATATTTTACGGAAAACGAATCCAATTTTGAAGGGTCTACCAATTCCAATCGAGGAGCAGCAAATATAGAATATGATGTGGATAAAACCCTTCGTGTTAGCCTGCAGCCTTCCATGAGTGTCAATAGAACTAATTCTGTGAACAGGAACAATACGTTTTCTACTGATGAGGAGGGAGAATTGATAAACAGCAATAATCGTATCACGGTCAATGACGGTTTTCAAAGAAATTTTTCCAATAGGTTAAGTGTTATGAAAAAGTTGGATACGATTGGCAAACTGATCACTTTTTCATTTTCCAATGACAATACCGAAAACAAAAGCAGTTCCAACCTCAATTCCGTAAGGGAAGTATTTGGGGACGATCCCAGTGTAGAGAACGTGGATCAGCTGTCCGACATCAATAACAAAAGAAATTCCTATGAACTGGAAGCTCGTTATAGGCAGCCTTTGACCACCAAGTTGTTCTTGGATATTGGCTACGAATTTAAGAATGATCACAGGGACAATACCAAGGAGGTTATGGACTATGATGTGGATGATAATAGGTATACCCAGTTTAACGAGGCTTTAAGTTCCGATTTTAACTTTGAAAATATTCAACAGTCACCTTTCTTGGGGTTGCGCCATAACGGAGAAAAGCTAAACCTACGGGTGAACGCTTCTTATGTAATGACCGAGCTGGACAATCAGGACTTTTTGCAAGGGACATCCTTTTCCAAATCGTACAAAAACCTATTGCTAAGAAGCCGATTAAGGTATTCCTTGGGAAAAAATAGTCGGGTTTATTTACGGTACGACTCCCGACTCAATCTTCCTTCGGTAAGTCAGTTGCAGCCAGTACCCAATGTAAACAACCCATTGAACGTGGTAATAGGTAACCCCAATTTGTTGCCAAGTGTGAATCATGGGATAGATTTTAACTACAATAATTATAATTGGAAAGAACGGAGCGGGGTCTTTTTCTATACGGGGCTGGATATACAAAAGGATAGGGTTTCTGCCATATCAACTACCGATGAAAATTTCCTGAGGACCACCAGATATACCAATATTGATGGTAATTACAGTGGCTATGGGGGAATTGGTTATTCCAAGCAGATTAAAAAGGATAGCCTTTATACCTTAAAATTTAATGTAAGGCCACGATTAAGTTACGGTAGGCAGATAAGTTTTACCAACGGAGTTGAACTTAAGGCCAAAAGGTTTGATGTATCGCCCTATGTGTCTACCACCTATAATTATAAGGAGGTTCTGGAAATTGAACCAGGCTAT
Organism: Arenibacter sp. S6351L; assembly: GCF_023016025.1. NCBI lineage: Bacteria > Pseudomonadati > Bacteroidota > Flavobacteriia > Flavobacteriales > Flavobacteriaceae > Arenibacter > Arenibacter sp. S6351L. The sequence continues at coordinate 9,346 of NZ_JALKBB010000029.1, forward strand.
GGTATTTCTTTTAACAATACTACCTACAATCTGGATAATATAGAGGATGTGGAATATACTTCCCAAAATGCCAATCTAAGGGTCACTTCATATTGGCCTAAAAATTTAATTTGGGGCAATGACCTTAAATATAGTTATAACGGAAATGTGGGACCAGGATTTAGAAAGGATGCCCTTTTTTGGAATATGAGTCTCGGTCTTCAAATACTGGAAGATAAAGGTACCCTTAAGGTGTTGGCTTACGACTTGTTGGATCAAAATATAAATACCCGTAGGACTACAGGGGAAGATTTTATTCAGGATTTTCAAGGCACTGTGCTACAGCAGTATTTTATGGCAAGCTTTACCTATAAGTTTGATCAGTTTGGGGGCAAAAAACCCGATATGGGATCAAGGGGAAGGCGTTATTACAATTAATGTTTTTGTTCGAAGGGTTTCTGGTTTAAAGGGTTTAAGGTCTGAATGGTTATTCATTTTCTTTTTCAAATCTTCAAATTAGCCCATTGTTCCATTCTCTTGGATATTGCTTGACCTTCTTTTTTCTTTTTTCTTTCTTCTAGTCTCTTGTTTCTAGTTTAAAAGGTTTGAGGTTTGGAAGGTTATACAGTTGTAGTTTCAAATCTTCAAATTCTCAAACTAGCCCATTGTTCCATTCTCTTGGATATTGCTTGACCTTCTTTTTTCTAGTCTCTAGTTTCTGGTTTGAATTGTTTCTGGTTGGAAGGGTTATTCATTTTCATTTCCACATCTTCACATTTTCAAATTAGCCCATTGTTCCATTCTCTTGGATAGTGCTTGACCTTTTTTTTCTTTCTTCTAGTCTCTAGTCTCTAGTCTCTAGTTTCTGGTTTGAATTGTTTCTAGTTTAAAGGGTTTAAGGTTTGGAAGGTTATACAGTTGTAGTTTCAAATCTTCAAATCTTCAAATCTTCAAATTGTCAAATTACCCAATTAACACATTGTTACATTAAGCAATTGGTACATTTTCACATTAAAACCATCACCAACCTCCTGAAGAACCACCGCCACCAAAGCCGCCACCGCCGAAGCCTCCTCCGAAACCACCGCCGCCAAAACTGCCTCCACCTCCAAAGCCACCGCCCGAGGACCCAGATCTGTAACCGCCACGGCCCATATTGCTGAGCACAATAATATCCCAAAGGTCCATTCCCTTACGGTTTCCTCCCTTGCCACCACCTCCTCTTCTCCCTCTATTGGAAAGTATAATGAGGATTATGATAAAAATGATGAATGGTAGTAAGGTCTGAAATGGAAATCCAGGACTTTTGTCAAAACTGCGCTCTTCCTTGAATTCGCCATTAAGTACCTTAAAAATGGCATCTGCCCCCTTGTTGAGTCCGTTGTAATAGTTGCCCTGCTTGAATTCTGGGATGATTACTGTTTCTATAATGCGTTTGGATAGTGCATCTGTCAATAGCGGCTCAATGCCATAACCTGTATTAATGGCAATTTTTCTGTCGTCCCGTGCCAACAGAATTAAAATACCGTTGTCCTCCTTGGCTTGTCCTATTCCCCAAGCATGTCCCCAGTTTGCTCCTAGAAAGTTTATATTTTCCCCCTGTGTAGAGGAGATAATCGCCGTTACTATCTGGGTGGAAGTACTGTCCGAATAGCGGATCAATTTTTGCTCCAGGCTAGTTTTCTGTTCGGCAGAAAGTAGATTTATATAATCATAAACACTCGTTTGTGCCCCAGGTTTTGGCTTTTCGGGGATTTTAAATTGGGCAACAGTTATAGAGAAGCTGCATAATACTAGGAATAAGAGACTACCCTTTAGATACTTCATTGCTTAATTCGTTGGGATTATTATGCTGCCAGGGGAAATGGGTTTCCAATTCTTTACCGGCCATGAGTATTCCTTCTATGATACCTTGCTTAAAATTTCCTTTTTTAAAATGATTTTCCAGAATCGTTTTGGTATTGTCCCAAAAATTATCGGGGACAACCCGGTTTATGCCCTTGTCGCCATAAATAACAAATTTCTTGTCATGTACGGCAATGTAGATCAATACCCCATTTTCTTCTTTGGTATTGTCCATTTTTAAATAGTGGAATACCTCTTGGGCACGTTCAAAATGGGCTTTTTTGGACATAGGTTCAATATGTACCCTTATTTCCCCGGAAGTATTTTTTTCGGCCTCTACAATAGCATTCACTATTTCCAATTCCTCATCGGCTGTTAAAAAATCTTCTACTTTGGACATCTTGTTTTAGTTGAATTCGAAATTCACGTCTGGAGCTTGCTCTGCGCCGGCTTCCGATTTAAAGTATGCCAATTCATCAAAATTAAATAGGCCTGCCAATACGGAATTTGGGAAGGTTTTTATGTGATTGTTGTAAGGCAAAACACTTTCGTTAAAACGATTTCGTTCTATGTTTATTCTGTTTTCCGTGCCTTCCAATTGTGACTGCAGTTCCAGGAAATTTTGATTTGCCTTCAGGTCAGGGTATCGCTCCACGGTTACCAAAAGACTTTTCAAGGCACCGCTAAGTCCACCCTGTACCTCGTTGAATTTTGCAAGTTGCTCAGGGGTAATATTAGTAGGGTCTATGCTGACCGAGGTGGCCTTGGCCCTTGCTTCTATAACCGCTGTAAGTGTTCCCTTTTCAAAGTCCGCTGCGCCCTGTACTGTCTTAACAAGGTTGCCAATAAGATCGTTACGTCTTTGGTAGGCACTTTCCACATTGGCCCAAGACTGGGTAGAAGTTTCCTTAAGTTTAACAGCGGTATTGTTAAAGCCTACGGCCCATTGGTATAAGCCTATTCCTAAAACCGCGAGGATAATTACTGGAATTAACCATTTTTTCATGATCAGTGTATTTAGTGTTATTTATAGTTGGTTCTTTATTTTGATAAGTTCAGCCTTGACCTTTTCCAATTTTTGGATTACATCAAAGGTAGACAAGGTTTTTAATTTATCTTCCTTTAAATGTGTTTTGGCACCTTCTAGCGTAAAACCGCGCTCCTTTACCAAATGGTAGATAAGTTGAAGATTTTTAATGTCCTGGGGAGTGAATTTTCTATTGCCCTTAGCATTCTTTTTAGGCTTGAGCACGTCGAACTCCTTTTCCCAAAAACGGATAAGTGAGGTGTTCACATCAAAGGCATCGGCCACTTCACCAATACCATAATATCGTTTTTCCGGAAGATCTATATGCATTAATCCAGGGATTGATTTTCTTGGTTTGCGTATTTCAACATATTTTCGAATTCTTCCGCGGTTAAACTGCCGTAGTAGAAGTTAATAGGGTTAATTCTTTCGTCATCTTTCCATACCTCGTAATGTAGGTGTGGCGCTTCTGATCTACCTGTGCTTCCTACAAAACCGATGAGGTCACCTCTTTTTACCTTTTGGCGGGCTTTAACGTTATACTGACTTAAATGACCGTAAAGGCTCATATATCCATAGCCATGATCTATTCTTATATGTTTTCCGTAACCCGAGGCATTGTTGTCCGCTCTAGTAACCGTTCCGTCGCCCGAAGCATATATCGGAGTTCCTTTTGGAGAGGTGAAATCCATTCCCCAGTGCATTTTTCTAGCTTTGGTAAATGGGTCGGAACGCCAACCATAACCAGATGCCATGCGTGTTAGGTCTTCATTCTTTATGGGCTGTATGGCAGGGATTGCCGCTAATAATTTTTCTTTTTCTTCCGCCAGCTTGGTAATTTCATCCAAGGATTTGGATTGAATCACCATTTGCTTTTGAATAATGTCCAGCCTTTTCGTAGTGGCGATGATCATTTCGGAATTGTTGAAGCCTTCTAGGGATTTATACCTGTTTACCCCTCCAAATCCAGCTCTTCTCTGTTCTTCGGGTATTGGGTTGGCTTCGAAATATAATCTGTAAATATTGTTGTCCCGGTCCTCAATATTGGCCAGTACATTTTCTATCTGCTCCATTTTTTTGCCCAGCAATTCGAACTGAAGCTCATAGTTTTTGACCTCTCTGGCCAAGGAAAGTTCTCGTGGGGTGTTTACCAAATTGGTATTTAAAAGTAATATAAGGCCTAAAAATCCAAATAGAAATGACCCTAGAAAAAATAGAGCAATATTTCTAAATCTTCTGGATTTTTTGGGTTCTATCTTACGGTAAGATAGGGTGTCCGGGTCGTAATAATATTTTACCTTAGACATGTATCTAATTTATCCTATTTTTGTGGTCATGTTTATAGATAACTTGCAAATTTGCAAATTGTTTTCTAACAACCGTTAAATATATAAAAAGCTTACCAATTTACATGAAATCCCAAGAAATTAGAGCCAAGTTTTTAGAATTTTTTAAGGAAAAATCCCATAAAATTGTTCCTTCTGCACCTATGGTCATCAAAGATGATCCAACATTAATGTTTACCAATGCGGGTATGAATCAGTTTAAGGAGTTTTTCTTGGGGAACTCTGTACCTAAGAACACTCGTGTGGCCGATACCCAAAAATGCCTTAGGGTTAGTGGCAAGCATAACGACTTGGAAGAGGTGGGGAAGGATACCTACCACCATACCATGTTCGAAATGTTGGGGAACTGGAGTTTTGGGGATTACTTTAAGGTCGAGGCCATTGCTTGGGCATGGGAGTTTTTAACCGAAGTATGCAAGATTGATAAAAATAGCCTATACGTAACCGTCTTTGAGGGCAGTAAGGATGCCGATAAGCTAGATCAAGATACGGAAGCCCTGGAGCTTTGGAGTAAAATAGTGGCCAAGGATAGAATACTTTTTGGGAACAAGAAGGATAATTTTTGGGAAATGGGAGACCAAGGGCCTTGTGGGCCTTGTTCGGAAATTCATGTGGATATCCGTTCCGCAGAGGAAAAAGCAAAAGTATCCGGTGCTGCTCTTGTCAACCAAGATCATCCACAGGTTGTGGAAATCTGGAACTTGGTTTTTATGCAGTACAATAGGAAGGCCAACGGACAATTGGAAGCTTTGCCGGCCAAACATGTGGATACGGGAATGGGCTTTGAGCGTTTGTGTATGGTAATGCAGGGGGTGCAATCCAATTACGACACCGATGTTTTTACACCAATAATCAGGGAGATAGAGACCATCACCAATTCCAAATACGGAAAGGACGAAGAAATAAATATTGCCATAAGGGTAATTGCAGATCATATAAGGGCGGTTTCCTTTTCCATTGCAGACGGACAGTTGCCCAGTAATACAGGGGCTGGCTATGTAATCCGTAGAATTTTGAGAAGGGCCATTCGTTATGGATTTACGTTTTTGAATACTAAGGAACCTTTTATGTTCCAATTGGTAAAGGTGCTTTCCGATACCATGGGTAAATCCTTTCCAGAACTTAAGGACCAACGACAGTTAATAGAAAATGTGGTGAAGGAGGAGGAACATTCCTTCTTAAAGACTTTGGACCAAGGACTATTATTGTTGGATAATATTGTTGCCGAAAACAAGGATAAAAAAATAGACGGTAGAAAAGCCTTTGAGCTATACGATACGTTCGGATTCCCCATTGATTTAACAGCCCTTATTTTAAGTGAAAGAGGGTATGAGCTGGATGAAAAAGGGTTCGAAACCGCCATGAAGGAGCAAAAGGATCGTTCCAGATCGGCCTCCGAAGTGTCCAAAGAAGATTGGATTGTTCTTGCCGATGATCCACATCAGGAATTTGTGGGTTATGATAATTTGGAAACCTCGGTAAAAATTGTAAAATATAGAAAGGTAACTTCCAAAAAAGAAGGAGAGCAATATCAGATCGTATTCAACCTAACCCCGTTTTATCCCGAAGGAGGAGGGCAGGTTGGGGACAAGGGATATTTGGAAGCTCCCAATGGCGATGTGGTATATATCTTGGATACCAAAAAGGAAAATAACGAGATTGTCCATTTTGCAAAAAATTTACCCAAGGATACTGCAGATAAGTTTAAGGCAGTGGTAGATGCAAAGCAACGCAAGAGAACAGAATGTAACCATACGGCTACGCATTTATTGCACCAGGCCCTACGTGAAATTCTGGGGAAACATGTGGAACAAAAAGGTTCTGCAGTGCATTCCAAATACCTGCGTTTCGATTTCTCCCATTTTGCCAAACTTAGTACGGATGAATTGGTAGCCATAGAAAGTTTTGTAAATGCGCGTATAAGCAATGGTCTTCCTTTGGAGGAACAGCGAAATGTACCCATGGAAAAGGCCTTGGAGCAAGGGGCAATGGCCCTGTTCGGGGAAAAGTATGGCGATGCGGTCAGAACCATTCGCTTTGGACAATCCATAGAACTATGCGGGGGTACCCATGTACGGAATACGGCCGATATCTGGCATTTTAGAATTAAGTCGGAAGGGGCCGTGGCCGCGGGAATACGCAGAATAGAAGCCATAACCTCCGATGCTGTCAAGGACTTTTACGCCGAAAGTAATAATACCCTGTTGGAATTAAAGGAACTTTTAAATAATCCCCAGGAACCAGTTAAAGCGTTAACGGCTTTGCAAGAGGAGAACTTGAGGTTGAAAAAAGAGCTGGAAAACCTCTTGAAGGACAAAGCCAAAAACTTGAAGGGCGAGTTGCTCAATGAACTTACTGAAGTAAACGGAATTCAATTCTTGGCGAAGAAGGTGGATTTGGATGCGGCAGGAATAAAGGACATCTCCTTTGAGATGGGACAGAATAGAAAGGACCTATTTTTACTTTTCGCTTCGGAGAACGAAGGGAAAGCACTTTTGTCCTGTTATATCTCCAAAGAACTGGTAGAAGAGAGGAAATTGAATGCCGGAACCATAGTGCGGGAGCTTGGAAAATACATTCAAGGTGGCGGGGGCGGACAGCCGTTTTTTGCTACTGCCGGAGGTAAAAATCCAGCCGGGATTGGCGAGGTGCTCGAGAAAGCTAAAGCTTATATAGTATAGGACGATAGTAATAATCCGAATAGTGGTATAACTTAAGGAGGCTCTAGAGTTGCCTTAGGAAGTCAATGCTTAAAATTGAATCATGAAACTTCAAACACAGGTACCTCTAAAAAAAGCTGAAAATCAGATTGATTATAGAAGTCAGCTAATGGTGTTGGGGTCTTGTTTTGCCAACAATATAGGAGACAAACTGGATTACTATAAATTTCAAACCCTACAAAATCCGTTTGGAATTTTATTTCATCCTATGGCCATTGAAAATTTAATTTCTAGGGCTATTCAACAGAAGGAATACACGGGCGAAGAGGTGTTTTTTTTGAACGAGCGCTGGCAGTGTTATGATGCACATTCCGATTTGTCCTCTGTTACAAAGGAAGAATTGCTTGGTAGCCTAAACTCAGGCTTATTGCAAACGAAACTATATATAACCAAGGCTACGCATATCTTTATTACTTTAGGGACAGCTTGGGCCTATCAATTGAAGGAGAGTGGAAAGGAAGTGGCCAATTGCCATAAGGTTCCTCAGATAGCCTTTCAGAAACAACTACTCTCAATAGAAAAAATCAGTCAGAGTCTTGAGGCAATTATACATCAAATTCGAGCGGTAAATGCAAAGGCCAAGATTGTCTTTACGGTTTCCCCAGTGCGTCACTTAAAGGATGGTTTTGTGGAAAATCAACAAAGTAAGGCACATTTGATCAGTGCGGTTCACCATATAATAAAAGCAGGGAATGCCTCGTATTTTCCGAGTTATGAACTAATGATGGACGAACTTCGGGATTATCGCTTTTACGCGAATGATCTGGTGCATCCCAATGATCTGGCGATTAACTATATCTGGGAAAAATTTAAAGCGGTATGGATTTCCGAAACTTCCTATAGGACTATGGATGAAGTGGCCACTATTCAAAAAGGATTGGATCACCGCCCTTTTAATTTAGAATCGGAAAAGCATCAAAAATTTCTACGACATCTTAAAGAAAGGATAATTTTGCTTCAAGAGCAGTTTCCTTTTATGAAATTCTGACTAAAATAAGGCAATTGCCCTATGGTTTTGTATTCTGTTTTATTGGAGTTTTGAGGCAAATAATTTAAACCTTAAACTTCATGAAATCAAAATTTAACTTTTTACACCTTACGATTTTTCTTTTTGTTATAACCGCTGTGCAAGCACAACAATTGGGTGAATTTAAACCAAAAGATGATGGTTTTAAATCCAATAAAATTGGTGATGGACCAAAGAAAATCTATATCTCGAGCTTTACTATAAATTTTGAAATTTATAAGGAGGCGGTCGATGAAAAAAAAGCCGGTGGATTTGGGCGAAGTATTAAAAACGCTTCCAAAGCAAAAGCGGCCGTTGGATTGGCGTCTTTGGACAAAGAGGCCATTCAGGCAAAAGCGGATCAATTATATACCGAGTTTATAGCGGATTTTAAAAATAAGGGATATGAGCTAATAACAAGCGAAGAAGCCGGTAAAACCGACACCTATAAGGGCTGGGAAAAGGCTGTTGGTCCAATGCTTTTTGAAACCGATATGACAGGGATTATTGCGGTTGTACCTACAGATTACTCTTATTACTATAAAGATAGAAATGCATTTTCTTCCAAATTGGGAGGATTTGATAAAACAGCTCAAAATTTGTCCAGTGAATTGGATGATGCCTTAATAGCCGATGTTTCATTGGTTTATGTTTTTTCTTCCTTGGGGACAGATTGGAATATTGGCAATCAGGCCAAAGTAAAGCTTTTTGTGAATTATAGATTAGCCGATACCTATACCGTAACGGATGAAAAAACTTCAGCAGGATTAACAAGCATGTTCGACAAATCCAAACAAGCGGTCGGACTTTCCAGTTATGTGAATTTTACACGTGGAAAATTGAAAATTGGTGGGAGTCCAGAATCTCAATACTTAGGAAGTATGAAATCTGATTTGGAAATTGATGGCGTTATGCAGAAAGAAAAGATTGCCGCCTATTCCACTCAAACCCAGGCAACGGCTACATTACTGAATCCGATAGTTTCTATTCGAGGGGATAATTATAGCGAAACCACCAAATGGCTCCAGCCTGATGGAGGCAAATATGCAGAAGGAATATATTTGGCAGGTAAAAAACTACTTGAATACCATGCCAGCGAAATACTTGGCAAGTAATCATAATTATTGATTGGGGGCTATCTCAGGAAAAGGACCCAATTGTAGCCCTATTTAATGCTCAAGATAATTTGTCTGTCTTGGCCTTCATACCTTAATTAATAGTTTGAAAAGTTTGCACCCGTCCTGACATTTTTTCTTCATTCAAAATAGTCAGGATGGGTTCTGTATTTAAAGCCGAAAGTATGCCTATTTCAATTTTGATAGTTCTTGCTACCTTGGCCATCGCTTTTGGTGTAATGTTATATTTTAAAAATAAAAACAATGCACTGGACAATGCCCATAGAGATCTTGTAGGATATTATCTGGAATGTATAGAGCACCATCGTGTTGCTTGTGCTGCTAGGGAAAATGGACTAAATAGCTATAGTTTTATATCGTATAATTTAAAAGAATCATTGCTAGATCAAAGTATAGTATAAATTAGAAATTTTCACGATAATTGTACTAATGAAAAGGCAAGGTCTAATTTTTTTGTTAGCAGTTCTAACGATATTAAAATGTTATGCTCAGCAAAAAAAGCTGGACAGCCTTTTAGGGGTTTCAAAAACTCAAAATGGAGAACTCCTAGTTGGCACTTTAAACGAGATTTCCTGGCAATATAGAAACATACAATTGGATAGTGCTTTGGTTTATGCAAAGGCGGCGCTATCGGAAGCAAAAAAAACGAAACAAGAAAAACTTTATGCATCTGTGTATATTTCTATGGCCAGTGCTTATCAGGCCAAAGCAGATTACGATAGTGCCATTTATTTCCACTCCAAAAGTCTTTCTGTCAATTATTTAAAGGCAGATAGTATTGGCTTGGCCGATACCTATAATAATTTAGGGATTATAGAGGATGAGCGGGGAAATTTTGAAACTTCACTTGGGCATTATTTTAAGGCGTTGAGAATTTATGGAAATAATGCTACTGATCCGGACCTACTGCCCATGGTATTGAGCAATATTGGCATCGTTTATAAAAAGCAGGGAGAATATGCTATGGTGTTGGACTATTACCAACAAGCACTTGAATTATATAAGAAAAGTAAGAATACATTTGGGATTACGGTTGCTGCCGGGAATATAGGCTCGGTAATGCTACGTTTAAAAAAATTTGACAACGCTATAAGTTATGCACTTGATGCTGCCGAAGGATATAAAAAATTAGGGTACCATAGATATGTGCCTTATATGTTGAACAATGTTGCCGTAGCGGAAGATAGTTTGGGCCAACATGGGAAAGCCGAAAAAACTTATTTGGAGGCTATGGATATGTTTGCTTCAGATAATAATGAATATGAACTAACCAATACTAGGATAGGTTTTGCCAAAAACCAATTGGGTTTTAAAAGATATGATGTTGCAATAGCTCAATTGGATAAGGCTTTGGAAGTAGCCCGGCAGAAGGATTTTAAAGAATTTGAGGTCAATGCGCTACAATTACTATCGGAAGCCTATTATAATAAAGGGGATAGTGATCTGGCCTATACCACTAGTCAAGCGTTTATTAATAAAAAAGATAGTTTGTTTCAGATTGCCAAAACCAAGGCAATGTTTGAGTTGGAGGCAAAATATCAGGCAGAAAAGAAAGAGAAGGAATTGTCTGAACAGCAATTGCAATTGACACAAAACAAAATGGAGATCGACAAAAAGAACAATCTAATTTATGGCCTACTTTCCTTGGCTTTTTTATTGGGATTGATCGGTTATCTTTTTTACGGGCAACAGCGATTGAAGAACAGGCAATTATTAAAGGAAAACGAATTAAAAACAGCTTTGGTTCATATAGAGACCCAAAATAGATTACAGGATCAAAGGTTAAGAATATCAAGGGACTTGCATGATAATATTGGCAGTCAATTAACCTTTATTATCTCATCAATAGATACCTTAAAGTATGGTTTAACCGCTGGAGAGGATAAAATAAAAAATAAATTAAGTGAAATTGGGATGTTCACCAAAACCACGATTAATGAATTGCGCGATACGATCTGGGCAATGAACAAAGAGAACATCACTTTTGATGACTTACAATATCGGTTGAACATCTTTATGGCAACCGTAACCAGAGCATCAGAACATATAAAATTAAATTTTACGGTAGATTCGGATATAGATCCAACCTATTCCTTTACTGCAGAAGAAGGGGTAAATCTATATCGAATCATTCAAGAGGCTGTTAATAACGCCCTAAAATACGCTTTTGCAAATAGTGAAGAATTAGAACATACTATGGAGGTCAGCATTCATAAAACAATGGATTATTTTCATGTAGAAGTAACCGATAATGGCGTAGGTTTTGAACTTTCCGAAGTTACGTTGGGCAATGGCCTGTCCAATATGCAAAAAAGAGCTAAGGATCTAAATAGTGAATTAAAACTGACTTCAATGTTGGGCCAAGGAACTTCAATAGTTTTTAATATCCCTGTTAGAGATTAGAAAATGAAAATTAAAATAGCCATTGTAGATGATAGTTCTTTTCTGTTAAAAGCAGTAGAGGATAAGCTTGCTTTTTTTGAGGCTATAGTGGTGAAATGGAAAGCGGTCAACGGATTGCAATGCTTGGAAAAACTGGAAGAAAATCCCCATTTGGATCTGATCTTGATGGATATAGAAATGCCTATTTTAGGTGGTATTGAGGCTACCGAAAGAATAAAGACAAGATACCCCCAGATTAAAATTGTTATGCTGACGGTTTTTGATAATGATGAGAATATTTTTAATGCTATTAAAGTAGGGGCTGATGGGTATTTGTTAAAAGATGTTGACCCAGATACCTTGTACAAAGGAATTTTGGACACATTAAATGGAGGAGCGGCCATGACTCCTTCAGTGGCACTAAGAACCCTTAAATTACTTAGAAACCCAATAGCTTTGAATAATATTACGGCCCAGGAAGAAGTCTTCCTGACAAACCGTGAGGTGGAAGTTTTGGAGCAATTGGGCAAAGGCCTTAGTTATACTAAAATTGCCGAAAATCTTTTTTTATCGCCCAGTACCGTTCGAAAGCACATAGAAAACATATATGTAAAACTTCAAGTGCATAGTAAATTGGAAGCGGTAGAAAAGGCAAAACGCAATAATCTTATTTAAAAATTAGCATTATAATTCTTGATTATAACATATATTTAATGATATGAAAAGGTTTTTTGTTGGTGTTATATTTACGTTGGCTATTGTTTTAATTTTTCGTTCCTGTTCGGAGGAGAAAGAAAAGAAGTCCATTTTAAAGGAGAATTCAATGCTTATTCAGGAACAGATCAATAACGTTTCCAAATTGATCGTTACCGAAGGGCACTTTGCCGAAGTGTACAATTATAAGGATTCCCAGCAATTATTTGGTCCGTTGATTACTGCCGATAAAAAAGCATTGGTGGTGGTGAATGCCGAGGTGACCGTAGCCTATGACCTAAGTCTAATAAAATTTGACATCGACGAGACTACCAAGACACTGCGCATTATTAGTATCCCGGAACCGGAAATTAAGATAAACCCAGATTTTGAATACTACGATGTTACTTCGGATTATTTAAACCAGTTCAACGCCGAAGACTACAACAAAATAAAACGCAATGTTAATGCGTCCCTACTGAAAAAAATTGAGGCCTCAACTTTAAAGTCCAATGCGCAGAACCGACTTCTAAGTGAGCTGTCCAAATTTTTGGTACTTACCAATTCCATGGGTTGGACACTGACCTATGGGGATAGGAACATCCAAAATTTTGAAGAATTAAAGTTGCTGGATTAAAAATTACCTATAAGAACGACTTTCCTATTATTTCACAAAGGTATTTGCCCACTTAATATAGTTTTCCCAATCGTAGTCGGTAACATCATGCTTGCCGGTACGGATGTGGTAGGAAACGGTGTTATGTATAGGTTCATTTACCTTGGGCATTTCCATGGTTTCTATTCCTTTTTTGCCGTATAGGTTGTAAACTTGTGTTGCATAATGTGCGGAAAGGAACTCTCCCCTGGGATCGGCCCATTGGTCTTCCTCCGCACTGGCTACATAGAGTGGCCTCGGTGCAATCAACGCCAACAACTGGTGTTGGTCTACGGGCAATGCTTCTTCATGGTCACCGTACTGGTTGAAATTGTCACAAAACCAGTGTGGAAACCTTTCGTTTATCACCGATATGGTCTCTCCAAATTTACGTTTGGACAGAGCGGCGCCCCCGCAGCCCGAGTTGTTGGAAATTACCCCGGCAAATCTTTTGTCCGTAGCTCCGGCCCAAAGGGATGTTTTTCCCAGTCGCGAATGGCCGAAGGCAATTACCTTGGAAGCGTCTATGTCAGGATCTTTTTCAAAATAATCCAAAGCCCTTACCATGCCCCAACTCCAAGCCGCAATACTGCCCCATTCAGCAGGTTTAGGCTGATTCTGGCCTTGTTGATACAAGAGGCTATGAATGCCATCCGAGAAATCATTTTTATCCGGGTCTACTTCACCATAATATATGGTAGCTAGGCCATAACCGGCATCCAATATTTTTTCAACTGCCCAGCGATTCGTTCTTTTTCCCCTGGACTCCTCGGTCAAAGTGTTGTTTTTGATCCCGAATGATTCATTGTTATTGGCCCAGGCCGATGAAATTATTACAGCTTTATCCTCTGTGATGGTGTGGTTGCCATAAAAATTATAGCCCAAAAAAACGGGTGCCTTCACTTTGTTTTTCGGGAGATAGAGCAAAATGGTATAACTCAAAGTTTTGCCATTGTTCTTAAAAGTAAGTTCTACTTGCTTGCGCTTGGCTTTTCCGTTAAGGACATTGTTGTCCTGTTCTAAAATGGTATAGGAGTCTATCTTAAGGCTTTTTGGAATCTTACCGTATATATCGTTCTCAAAAAAACGAAGTAGTTCCGGCCGTCTTACTTTTTCCCAGTTTTTTGCCGAATTAATTTTATAACCGCTAAAAGTCAGTAATGGATCGGGCACCTCAAAGGAAGGAACCTTGCTTTCTTCATAATTGGTTTGGGATAATATAGGGGACATGGATAAAATAAAAAAGGAACACACAAAACAAGTTAAAAGCTTCATTTCAGATCTATTAAAGGTAGCAGCATAAATATAGGGAATCCAAATGAAACTAATGAGCAGGATTATGATACCAAACTTTTGTCCACTAATTCCAGACCGTCATCTATTAGGTGTCCAAGTTGTGGTTTTTGGTGTTTAAGGGTTTCCAAGTAGGATTTCAGCTCTTTGGCAAAACTTACATCGTCATTATTTTTTGCCAATTCGTACAATTCAACCGCAAGCAACCAATCTTCTGGATGGTTGGCTTTTATTTCCTGGAAAACCTTGTTTCTAGAGATAGTTACGTTTTTGCCTTCCCTGAATTCCCTAATTTGCTTGTATAACTGCTCTAATTGCTTCCTTTTTTCAGTTTTGGCCGATTTAATGGTGGTGTCGGTGACTTTGTGCGTAACCAGATCAAAACTATTTAAATCTGCCGGGCCATTGAACACAGAAACAATATTTTCTCCCACGGCCATATGGTATAAGCCGTGGTCCGGATGAAATAGGATTTCATCATTATGGGTAACCGTGCAATTTGCCATGGTAATCAGTATAATTTCTCCCTTAAGGTTTCTGGTGCCCGTAATAATTTCCCCTGAAACTTTTATGTCTCCGATGAATTCAAGGTCCACCACTTTACCTTCATAGATATTGTAGGCCTTTAAATCGCGGGGACTCATATCCTCTATCGCAAGATTTATGCCTTTCAATTTCCCTATGGGCGAACCAAATCCGTTTGTATGTTGCTTAATGCCGTGCCCAATCAATTCCTTTTCGCGGTAGGCAAGGGCTGTATTTCCTTTGGTCTGTAAATAGACCGGTTTTCCGTCATGGGCAATGGCACTTTCAAAATGCCCAGATACTTGCAGGCCCGTACTTAGCTCCACTGTACCCATTTCCTTGGAGTTGATAAGTTTTTCCAAGCCACTTAGGCCACCTTGTCTCAAGGACATGGTGTTGGCAAATTCCTCCAGTACTTGGTTTAGATAAGCAAAATCCGGAGTAACAAAAAGTTGGGGCTGAGGTTGGGTTATGTCGAAGGAAGTATGCGCTGCTTCTATGGAATATGGAATTTTCTTAACCTTATCGGTCATACACCAAGCACTTTCCCCAATAGAGGAAAGTAAACCTGCACCATATATTTTTGGTCTATCCACGGTACCGATCAGTCCGTATTCTACAGTCCACCAATGAAGATTTCGAATCAGGGCCATTTCACTTGGCTCGCCCATATTCAATTGTAGGTCTTCAATTTTCTTTTGGGCCTTATCAATTTCTTCTTGAGGGGTGCCTTCGGCCTCCTTTATAATGGACAGATGTCTAACGGCTTCGTATAATTCGTAATCCTTGGCACTGGAAATGGCCTTGGATCCTATCTCTCCAAACCTACGCAGGTATTCCGCATATTCGGGATTGGCTATAATAGGGGCGTGCCCAGCTCCTTCGTGTATAATATCGGGCGCGGGGGTATATTCAATATGCTCCAATTGCCGAATATCCGAGGCTATGACCAAGACATTGTAAGCCTGGAATTCCATAAAGGCAGAAGGGGGAATAAAGCCATCCACGGCCACGGCCGCCCACCCTATTTCTTTCAAAATACGGTTCATACCGTACATATTGGGAATATAATCTATGGAAATCCCCGTTTTGTTTAGGCCCTCCAAATAACTTTTATGGGCCACTTTACTTAAATAATCTACATTTTTTCGCATTACATAGCGCCATACCGCCTGATCTATAGGGGAGTAATCCTCATAATTCTGCGGTTTTATATACTGCTTCAAATGCTCGGGAAGCTTATCCAAAATGAAATTGCTTTCAAAAGACATAGATGGTGTTTTATTCTATTAAAGATACAAAATGCCCCCTTGTTCCCAAAGGATGACCTTTCGTAATTATATAACTAAATAAAGTGAAAGGACAATTAAGGGGATGGTTTAATGGCAGTTGGCATTTTTAAGGCAACCTATTTATTGGGATGGGAACAAAAAAAATTCCCTTCCTTAATGGGAAGGGAATTTGGGAGAATTTAATCTAAAAAATTACCTAAACATGCTCCAGGTAATCGGTATTTTTTATGGTCAAAAGTTTAATTCATAGCTGATCCGGGAGGATAAGCTTCCAATATTTCAGAAACGAACTCTTTTATCCTTTTCTCTTTCTTTTCCATATTTCTAATGTTGTTCAAGGTGCCAACGCCCCTTCCTTGCCAAACCAGTTCCTTGTTCTTGGCATCTATGATGTCTATATATAAAGAGCCTTCGGTTCTTGTGCTAACATTGTTTCCTCCGTAATATGGAGATCCCCAGTAAAATGGAGACCAGCCCCAGCCATAAAAGCCTGCGCCCCAATAGTTGCTGTACACATCTACCTGTTGTCTTTCCTTGGTAAATATGCTTAATAACATATCGGGATTTTCGGATTTTACGTAACCTCTAGAGCTCATTTCAGCATCAATGGCCTTTAGTATTCTCTTCTTGTCCAAATCTGAAATCTGGGCCTTGTCTATCCCAGTTTTATAAAAGGCATAGGTTTTGAACGAATTAAAATTTGCTTCTTTATCATAATCGGATAATACACGTACCGATGTGCAGGAACTGGCGAAGAGCAGAACCAAGATCGGAACGATTAAAAATTTAATTTTTTTCATAGCTATTATATTTGAATTAGTACTTGTGATATTCAATGTAATCAAGCTCAAAAATCATGCCGAATACCTTAGTTTTGGCGCTGTGTGTTCGTTTTTTGGTTATAACCGTACGGACAATGTCTGCAGCCACTTTCGCAACAATACCCCCTTTTTAGATGATATTGTTTTGTAAAAACTTTGTAGCCTTCCTCTGAAAGGTAAAAATCCCCTTCCTCCAATGGTATAAATTTCTTCATTGATGTAAATTTATGCGATTTATGCCAAATAATTTATGCTGGTCAGTTAAGTGGGGGGTAATTTAACAGAGTTTAGCATACTTTTTGTATTTGAACCTATTTTGTTCGTAGTAAGTCGATTATGAAAAGATTTTATGAAGCTCCCTGTTATCTTTGATAGGCGTGATATTTATCCGATAGAATGATTTTAGTTTTTAAACATGTATTTTACAAAAACTATGTGGGACTCTCCTTTTGGCCCTTCATTATTTTGAAGAACTCTTCTTTAAAAAAGGATGCCACGCTACTTAACCACGAAAAAATACATCTAAGACAACAACGGGAACTATTGATAGTACCCTTTTATTTTTTGTATTTGTTGGAAGGTATTATTAGGTACCTTGTGTATTTTGATGCTTACAAGGCCTACCAAAATATTAGCTTTGAAAGGGAAGCCTACGATAATGAAACTAATTTATATTATCTACAAGAGAGAAGGACTTTTAGTTTTATTAAATATCTTTGGGGCCAAAAGCCTTAGGCGTGCAGGGAATAAATCAGGAAGTAGACCTTTCTATTTTAAGTAAAAAACAGGTTACCCTGGTGGTAAAAAGGGAAGACCTGATACACCCGTTTATTTCTGGCAATAAATACCGAAAACTTAAGTATAATATTTTGGAGGCCAAGCAAAGGGACTTGGATACCATTTTAACTTTTGGTGGGGCCTATTCCAACCATATTGCCGCTACCGCCTACGCTGGAAAATTATACGGTATAAGGACCATAGGGGTAATCAGGGGCGAAGAGCTAAGTCAAAATTGGATGCACAATCCCACCTTGGCCAAGGCCCATGAGCATGGGATGAGTTTTAAATTTGTTTCTAGAACTGCTTATAAGGAAAAGGCGGATATATCATTTTTAGATATGTTGGACAAGGATTTTGGTCCATATTATTTGATTCCCGAGGGAGGTGCAAATTTGTTGGCCGTGAAAGGTTGCGAGGAAATATTGACCCCGGATGATAAGGGTTTTAACGTCATTTGTTGCAGTGTGGGAACAGGTGGTACCTTGGCCGGAATTGTCAATTCTTCCCTTCATTATCAGAGAATTATAGGCTTTCCCTCGCTAAAAGGTGATTTTTTAAAAAAAGATATTCGTAATTTTACAGCCAAAGAAAACTGGGAAATCAACACAGATTATCATTTTGGGGGTTATGCCAAAGTTTCTGAAATGCTTATAGAGTTTATTAACTATTTTAAGGAAAAGACCAATATTCCTACAGATCCCATTTATACGGGCAAGCTTTTGTATGGAATTTTGGATTTGGTAAAAAATGATTATTTTAAACCTGGAACCAAAATTTTGGCAATACACAGTGGTGGTCTACAGGGGATAGCAGGAATGAATTTAGTATTAAAAAAGAAGAATCTACCATTAATAAAAGTATGATAAAAAGAATAGCGATAACAACAATATTGGGTTTGTTCCTGGTGAGTTGCGGTGTTAAAAAGAGAACTACCTATGCTAAAAAGCCAGACCCAAGGACTACTACAACTGCTACCAAGTCGGCCTCCAAACCGCTGAGCGAATCCAAAAGTGAGGGCGCCTATGCCTTGCCGGAGGACAATGGCAAATTTGTAAAATTCACGGTTAATTCTACCGAGGAATATATAGAGACCTTTGCCGAAATAGCGCAATTTGAAATGAAGGCTTATGGCATACCCGCCAGCATTACCTTGGCACAGGGTATCCTGGAAAGTGGTGCGGGCAGAGGTGTTCTTGGCGCCAAGACCAATAATCATTTTGGAATAAAATGTCATACGGGTTGGGAAGGAGATTATGATTTTCATGATGACGATGCAAAAGGGGAATGCTTTAGAAAGTATAACCATCCCATGTACTCCTTTAGGGACCACAGTGAATTCTTATCTTCACGGGCCAGATATGCGTTTTTGTTCGACCTGGATCATGATGACTATAAGGGGTGGGCCTATGGTTTAAAAGAGGCAGGTTATGCAACGGACCGTAAATATCCCCATAAGTTGATTGCACTTATAGAGCGCTATGAACTGGATAAGTATGACAGGACAGTTGTAAAGTCTGGGGGCATTGTAAAAAAGGAACCTAAACAGTACGAACATAAAATTCATGTGGTGCAGAAGGGAGATACCCTATATTCTATTTCCAAACGCTACTTTGTCTCCATCCCAGAATTGATGAAGTTGAACAATATGAACAATAGCAATTTGGCCGAGGGCCAAAAATTGACTGTAAAATCTGAAAAAATTAGATAATCTATGAT
This sequence comes from Arenibacter sp. S6351L, assembly GCF_023016025.1. NCBI lineage: Bacteria > Pseudomonadati > Bacteroidota > Flavobacteriia > Flavobacteriales > Flavobacteriaceae > Arenibacter > Arenibacter sp. S6351L. Next base: position 28,562 of record NZ_JALKBB010000029.1, read on the forward strand.
TTATAGAAGAAGCAGTGCTTTATTTGCTGAAGCACAGCGTTATATTCCTGGAGGGGTAAATTCCCCTGTTAGGGCATTTAAGGCCGTTGGGGGTAACCCTGTTTTTGTAAAGGAAGCCAAAGGGGCATATTTATACGATGAGGACGGTAACCGATTAATAGATTACATTGCATCCTGGGGGCCGCTGATCCTAGGTCATGCCTATGCTCCCGTAATAGATGCGGTAATTGAGAAGGCAAAAAAGGGAACGTCGTTCGGAATGCCAACGGAAATAGAAACCCAATTGGCAAAGCTTGCGGTTTCCATGGTTCCCAATATTGATAAGATACGTTTTGTAAACAGTGGTACGGAAGCCTGTATGAGTGCCGTGCGTTTGGCCAGGGGATTTACCGGAAAGGATAAAATAATAAAATTCGCGGGGTGCTATCACGGTCATTCGGATTCCTTTTTAATTCAAGCGGGAAGTGGTGCGGTTACCTTTGGGAGTCCCAATAGCCCCGGGGTTACCCAGGGCACGGCAAAGGATACCCTTTTGGCGGCTTATAATAATCTGGAAAGTGTAAAAGCCTTGGCTACGGCCAATAAAGGAGAAATTGCTGCCATTATTATTGAGCCCGTAGCCGGTAATATGGGGTGCATTATTCCAGAAGAAAACTTTATAAAGGGATTGCGCAATCTTTGTGACCAAGAGGATATTTTGCTGATTTTTGATGAGGTTATGACCGGATTCAGATTGGCAAAAGGGGGTGCCCAGGAAGTATTGGGTGTAGATGCCGATATCGTGACTTTTGGAAAGGTAATTGGAGGAGGATTACCTGTTGGTGCTTTTGCAGCTAGAGAGGAGATCATGGGACATTTAGCCCCTGATGGTCCTGTTTATCAAGCAGGAACGTTGAGCGGGAACCCTTTGGCAATGAGTGCCGGACTGGCAATGTTGACCGAATTGAACAATAATCCGGAAGTCTTTAGGAGTTTGGCCGATAAGACCAAATACCTAGGGAAAGGACTGGCACAGGTATTGACCGATAACAATATTCCTTTTCAGATGAATAGGTTCGGATCCATGATCTCTATTCATTTTACAGAAGAACCAGTGGTGGATTTTGAATCTTCGGCCAAAGGGAACAATGCAACATTCAAGAAATATTTCCACGGCATGTTGGATCAGGGTATCTACCTGCCTCCCAGCGCATTTGAAAGTTACTTCTTAAATGATGCCCTTAGTTATGAAGATTTGGATGAGACCATCACTGCGCTCTCCAATATTGCCAAAGATCTACATTGATCAGTAAAATACAGAAGGCTAAATAGACACTACTTTGCCTATTTAGCCTTCCTTATTCTAGAGGGGAAAAAGTTTTATTTCTTTCCGGACCTTTTCTCGTTGTCCTTCATTCCTCTGCCTTTTCTATGACCTTCCCTGTTTGCTTTCATCTTTTCCCATTTCATATATTGCTCCTTGTTCAATATTTTCTTCATCTTTTCTTTTTGGGCAATCTGATGATCCAGCATGGCTGTTTTCATGGCATAACGCTCTTCTGAAGTTAATTTTTTGGCCTCACCGCTTTCTTTTCTCGCCTTCATTTCATTCATTTTCTCTGAACGCTTCACAGCATTTTGCAGGTTTAGACTTTGAATTTCCTTTTGTTGGGCATCAGTAAGGTCCAAGGCCAGGGTCATCTGCTTCGTTTGCAGGGTGGCAATTTGTTCAGGACTCATATCTTTCATATCGCCTCTGTGGCCTCTTTCCCTTTCTGGTTTTTGTGCTATGGCAGTTATTCCGGCCATTAATACAACTAATACAACTAATTTTTTCATGTTATTTATTATTTACTGTTTGTATATAGGACAATATGGTAACAGATTGGTTTAATAGGAAAGCTAGTTTTGGGGCAATTTTAACAGAATGGCCTATATGGATAAGGGCGAGTATAGTTACTATAGCGGCATAAATTATTAATCCCAAAGGAATGGTAATAGGTGTATTAACTAACAAAAAATAAGGGCATAAACCTAGGTTTATGCCCTTATTCAAAACAAATTATTGGATTGTTGTTATTGTATGTTTATGAATTGATTTTCTGAGTTATCTGCCAAAGCTTCAATAGTAACTTTTGATTTTTCCGTTGAGATCAGGTCTTTATTTGCTGTAGTGTTGTCGGATAGATTATTGTAAACCAAAGCGGACACCAAAAAACAAATAAAATATAAAAGACTTTTTATTTTGTAGGACATAGATTTGGGGTTTTTTATTATACCTCTAAGATATATAATCTATTGTCTCCAAATTGGCCAATGTTGTGAAACACATTTAAAGTTGTTGTAAAAAGACCAAAAAATGTGGTCGTAAATTTGAAAGGAAGGTAGAAGTAGACTTATTCCTGTATTTTCTCCAATTTTGCCAACTTATTGTCAATATCTAAATTATCGGATTGTAGTTGTATGATTTCGGCCGAATCACGATTATTTTTATTGTTATATTCGGGCTCCAGTGCATAGTATAAAACAGCCGAGGCTGCAAAACAAACAAAATACAATAAACTTTTTATTTTATAAGACATAGATTGGGGGGTATTAATAAAGGTCTGAAAGTAGGAAAAATATTAAATGTCAGAAAATAAATATTGTTAAATTTTACATTTAATCGTCAAAAGGTATCCGTTCAACGGAAAAATATGGGATTTAGACCTAAAAAATGGGCTATCGGTTAAGATAGCCCTATCCCTTTAAACATAATGTTACTTTTATAAAATCAGAGGTAGTCCTTAAATTATGATGAATCTAACTGTTGGGGTTTAAAATGAGTTCTATTTGTTCCACTGCATCCTGCAAATGATACTTGCTCATGGGATCCACTGTTCTATTGATCGCATTTTTTAGGTCTTTTCTAAGAATATTCAATTCCGCTCTGGCAATCGACCTTATATCTGACTGTCCAGTGTTAATTGGGGTGGATTTTTGATATCCTCCGGAATTTCCTTTTTTGGCATCATCTTCAGTGGTCAACAGGTAGCCCAATCTTTCAATATGCGCTTTTTGAAGATTTCTTCTATAGGTGTCAATTTTTCTCCCATTTCGTGTTTCGGACCATAACCCTTTTCTTAGATCGGTCATCATTTCCAAAAGGGAATAGGCGTCCTTGCCATTAGCAGTTTCGTTCTCGATCAATCTGGCCAATTTGCCCAAACTCAAAATATTATCCAGCGTTCTAACTTGTAGGCTTCTAATACGCTCTACGGAACCTGAATATTCTATTTTATTAAATATATTTGGAACAATCAGCCATTCCGGGGTTTGGAATAATTGTTCCTGCACAAATAGCAAGCAATTTTTTTGATGCTCCCTATCTACAGGAGTGTATACTGCCCCTTCCTGATCATAGGTCTTATATTGCTCATAGACGCCACCAATATTATTGCTGACATGGCCCATGTATCTATTAAATTGTGAAATTACCTGACCGTACATGGTGTTTAGATCGTCGTATTCCTTGCCTTTTTCAGCCGTCCATTCAATCAGTTTTGGAGTTATTCTTTTCAAATTTTCAATACCATAGGCACTAGCCTTTATGGCATTGTCACCCAAATCTTCGGTCTGCGAACTTGGGTCAACTACATCACCTACTTGTTGGTGGCCAAATCGGTATAATGGATCCCCTGAATGTTTTAGGATCCAGCTATCCAAGGTTTCCTTTTCCTCCTTGTCGGATTTGTCCAATATGGGGCGGTATCCCCAAGCAATGGCATATTTGTCATACACCCCAATCTCCGGCATAAGGGCTACACCCTCGTCCCCTGGTTGGGCTATATAGTTGAATCTGGCATAGTCCATTATGGAGGGCGCCGTGCCATATTTTTTGGTAAAGGAAGCAGAGCGGAGCGAATCAACAGGATAGGCTATACTACTACCCATATTGTGGGGCAACCCTAGGGTATGGCCCACTTCGTGCGAAGACACAAACCGAATTAGGCGGCCCATAACCTCTTCTTTAAAGGCAACACTCCTGGCATCGGGGTTAATGGCGGCCGTTTGTACAAAAAACCAATTTCTTAACAAGGTCATTACATTGTGGTACCAGTTGATATCGGATTCCAATATTTCACCAGTTCTGGGGTCGCTTACATGTGGTCCGTTGGCATTGGGAATAGGAGAGGCCAGATAGCGAACTACGGAATAACGTACATCCTCTGGTGACCATTCTGGATCTTCCTCAGGAGTTGGGGGATCTTTGGCCAAAATGGCATTTTTAAAGCCAGCAGCTTCAAAAGCGACCTGCCAATCCTCAATTCCCTGTTTTATAAAGGGTACCCAACTTTTTGGGGTGGCCCTGTCAACATAATATACAATGGGCTTTTTTGGCTCTACAAGTTCACCATTTTTATATTTTTCAATATCTTCATCCTTCACTTCCAGTCGCCAACGGTCAAGAAAACGCACCGTCTTACTTTCCTGTGCATCCAAGCCATAATCTACCTGGCCACGGGCAAACCAACCCACACGCTTGTCAAAATATCTGCGTTTCATGGGTTCTTCCGGCAGTAATATCATGGAGTTGTTTATTTCAATCGAAATAGAACCTAGGCTTCCATTGGAAGGAGGATTACTGGCCACATAGGTCTTTACATGTCTAGCCTCTATATTTAGGGGATAACTTTTTAAGGTACTGATATAACTTCTGGATTCATCCAATCGCGAAACCTTATATTCCTTCCTATAATGATCTGGCATGCCCAGGGCATTTACATCCTTCTCAAAAAGATCGTTCACTTGGATTACGGTAGCGGGATTCAAGCTATCTTTTTTAAATGCCTTTATATCGAATGAATACAGCACGGGTTCAAAATTGGAATTTACCACGGCTTCACTTACCGGTAGTGAATCGGCAGCAACAATATCATAGCTTACAACCCTAAGCAAGACTTTTTTTGGCAACTTTTCCCATCTAAGGACCTTGGTATTTATTTTTCCTCCTCCGAAGCCTATACCTGTAGCCGTTTTGGAAATTCTACTGACCATTAGCATTTCCTTGTTAAACAGGGAATCCGGTATTTCGTAGTAATGATTGTCATCTACTATATGTACATCAAAAAGACCTTTATCCGTTTTTGCATCTTTGGTGATTACCTTTTCATAGGATTCTATTTCTCCTTTTTTTGATTTTTCCTTGGTGTCGGAGGATTCGGCTTTTTTGTCCTTCTTTTTAAAGATTTGTGCTTCTGTTGTCTGGAAGCACCCTATAAGCAAAAATGTAAATAACGCTTTCGCGAGTAAATTTTTAATCATATTTCGGGCAATTTTTATAAATTCTTGTAATCTTTCAAAGAACTAAAAATAATTTAAATTCTGGAAGTGGATTTGGATTATTGCCCAATTACAAAATAATTAACGGAATTATAGGTCTTTCTTAATCTTAGGTCCCCTTATTCTTGCATTCTATCAGTAAAAAGAAAAAAAATTACAATTAGAGTGTAACATTTTTACCTATTACAAGTCTATTTGAATAGAGAATTTCTTTTAATAGTTTATTTGAATTTAGCATGTGTAAAGTCTTTGTGGGAACAAAGGCTTTACTTTTGTTAGGACTTTTCCGGTACTCATCGTCTAAATTGATCCTATAAACTAGAAGAGTAGGGGAATCACGAATTGGAACAATAGGATCAACAATACCACTGAGATAAGGTTAAGGACTATTCCCACCCTTGCCATTTGGTATACCTTTATATAACCACTGGCAAAAACTATGGCATTGGGGGGCGTGGCCATGGGCAACATAAAGGCGCAGCTACTGGCAATGGTAACCGGAATCAATAAATAGAGTAAAGGAACTCCAAGACCTATCGCTATACCTGCAACTACCGGAGCAAGCACTGCAACCAAGGCTACATTGCTCATTAATTCTGTCATAAAGAGCATTAATAGAATTAACAAGGATGCCGTAAATAGTATACTTATTTCGCTAGTGGAAATGGCGCTTGCCACCATATCAACAATACCACTTGTAGACATGCCTTCGGCCAAGGCCAGTCCGCCACCAAATAATATTAGAATTCCCCAGGCCAATTTTTCGGTATCGCTCCAGCCAATTATAAACTCACCCTTTTTAAGGTTAAAAGGAATCGCAAAAAGGGAAACCGCGGCTATCATACTTATGATAGTGTCCGATAATCCCAGGGATGGAAAAATACTGTTGATCAATGTTCTGAAAATCCATAGGAAAACCGTTATTCCAAAGATGGTGAGCACCATTTTTTCTTTGCGGCTCATAGGGCCCAATTTTTTTAATTCTTCTTGAATAATCTGTCTGGAGCCAGTAAATTTTAATTGCTTATTGGGAAAAAACCATTTTACTAGGACCAGATAACAAATGGTTACCATAATGATTGAAAATGGTAATCCAATAACCATCCATTTAAGAAAGGAGATTTCAATATTGTACTCGTTTTCCAGTAAACCAATTAAAATTGAATTTGGAGGGGTACCAATAACGGTTGCAATACCACCTGCGTTTGCCGAGAATGCGATTCCCAGCATTACATTGAGGGCAAAATTGCGATCATCCTTGGTGAAGCCATCCGCATCGTTTACCAACAGCCCAATAACGGACATGGCAATAGGGAGCATAACAACCGTACTGGCCGTATTGCTGATCCACATACTTAAAGCAGCAGTAGCAATCATAAATCCCAGTACTACCTTGTTCGGTGTTGTTCCCGTAATTCGTATGATGTTGAGGGCAATGCGTTTATGTAAATTCACTTTTTCCAGGGCCAAGGCCATCACAAATCCCCCAAAAAACAGAAAAATGATGGGACTTCCATAATTGGCGCCTACCTCGTTGATGGGCATGATCTTAAGTAGGGGAAACAAAATAAGGGGCAAAAGGGCCGCCACCGAAATAGAAACGGCTTCGGTAATCCACCAAACTACCATCCAAACCGCCACGGCGATTACGGCATCGCCTTTTTCGGAGACCAGGGTGTTGGGTAAATTTAGAAGAATAAAAAAGAAGATGGGGCCTAATAATAATCCTAATTTTTTGCTCAAATCCATATGGGAGGTTTATGGTGTTCTAAACTAGGTTATTTCTGGCAGTTATAAAAATGTAAACTGATTAGTAGTTTTAGTTTTAGCGCCTTTGATTCCAATTAGTTGAAAATCGACTCCAAGTTTATCAAATTTAGGTCTTTATCCACCGCACCGTAAAATGTTTTTATGACGAAAAGTTCACCTATGTTGGGGATCGTATCCTCAGTACGGTATCCGGCAACAAAGAATAATTTATTGTTTATTTCCAATATTTCAGGAATAAAGCTCCCCTTGTACTTTAGTTTCTTTATTTCCGCACCGGTAGGGTCGAATTTGCGCAAATAGCCATCGCCCGTTGAGATTACAAAGGAATCTCCTAAAGAGATCATTGCTTGGATATTATTATCCACATTAAAATAGTGGGAATTGATAATGCTTCCGTCCGAAGATGTAATGCTGAGCTCGCCATTACCGTAAGCGGCCAAGTTGCCGTTGGACAATTGTATTAAGTGATAGGTGCCATTTAAATGGTTGGCTTCGGTAATATGCCCCCCAAGTACGGAATTACTTAGGTCTACCGTTTTAGTAACGGCCAAATTAGTATCGAAAAACACAAGAAATGGGCTATAGTTGCTAATGAAGGGAAGGATAATGTTCTTGTTGAATGTGGCTCCAAAAGCTACATAGCCATTGTTTGTCTTGATCATATCTGCCAGCATGGCATTGTTAGACCCAATAGTTTTAAATTGGACATCAAAGGCATCGCCATTAGCATTTCTTTTTTCAATGACAGCTTTATATACACCATTGTCCTTTTGAGTTCCATAGAATATATAATTTACATCTTCTTTCAAATAACCATAAAGGTATTTGGTAGCAGAACTTAAAGTAGATGTTAAGCCCCAGCTGCTATTCATGGTTATTTCCCGGGATCCGTACAATTCGGGCAGGGTACGGGAAAAATGGATGTTCTTGTTGCCGTTGCCCAAGAAGTTGACATAAGCATTTTCCGTGTTGAATTGTTGGTCGGTAATATAATTGGAAGTAGGTATAAGGTTGATACCTAATTCTTTGTAGTAGAATTTTGGCACGGTCAGGTTTACCAGATCCTCGGTTTTTTCCAGATAGAAAATATTGCCATTATGCGGATTAAGACCCATCTCTATTGGTAACCCATTGTTTCCAAGGGGAATTTCGGGGAATAGGTAATAGGATTCCACCGGGGTTTCTACAAAAATTGTTTTGCTAAAGGTTTTACTGTGTTTTTGGTCATCGTAAACAACAAGGGTAATGGTGAAACTGCCACCCTCCTGATAGGATATAACGGGACTTTCCTGATTGCTGGTTTCATTGTTTCCGAAATCATAGGAATAGAGTACGGCACCTTTGGAACAATTGGTTATTTGTAAAGACTCCCCAATAGCTAAGGTATCTGTACTTAATGTAAAACAGGAGGTTAAATCTATTTCAGCTTCAGGAATGCCGCCTTCTCCATTGTTTTCCGTGGTACAGGAAAGCGTAAAAAAACACATAAAAATAATTGCGTAGAATTTTTTCATACTAAACAGATTTGGGATCCATTAGTATTAACGTGAAAATGACGCTCTTATTTCAGCATTTCGATGTAAACCAGTGTTTTAACGCTGACTGCACCAAGTTAGTGTCCAAACTAGTAAACTATGGAATCTGTGGCTATTTTAGGTAGGTCGTAACCTCCGTAATCCATAAACAATTCCCCTTCTTTGGGTTTGTCTATTTGATCCGGTTTTTTAATAGGTGTGTTGAACAGATATACAATCTGTAATTCTTTAAACTTTTTTAATTTTGGGAGATGTGCTTCTTCAAAATTTGTCCCCATAAGGTTCAAGTTTTTAAGATATTCCAGTTTTTCCAATGCCTCTATATTCTTTCCTGTTACCCCGGTATTGTCCAATTTTAATACGGTAAGGTGGGGCAAGGTGCTTATTTTTTCAAAAATGGCATCGGTAATCTGGGTTTCACCTAGATCAAGATAAACAACTTGACTCTTTACTGAAGATAGCAAATCAAAATCCTTATCGGAAAAGGAAGGTTTATTGATACAGGAGATTTTTATAAAATTACTTTCCTCACTTAAGCGTTCTACGTGAAAGCCCTTTTTCTTGAGAACTGCAATGGTATCCGTTGAAATTTCGGCAACCGCTACGTTGGGATAAGTATCGTCCTTGGCTTTTGGGAAGAAAGCTTGAATTGATTCTTTTTTTAAGCCTATTTCCCCAATGCTCTTGTTGAATGAATTGCCATTGGCTATCCAGATTTTTATAATATCCAATTCTTCCTTGGAGGGCTGATCCTTATCTTTTGGTGGCATATGGTCTTCATGGTCCAAAGGCAATATCAATCTGGCATAGAGGGAGCTTTTTTCCGGGTCGTTCGGCTCTATTATTAATCCGTCTTCCCCGCCTTTAAGGATGCCATTTTCTTCTTCCAATTGCAATTCGCCTTTTTCTTTTTTGGCATTATGACAGCTTACACATCTAGTGTTGAGGATGGGTTGTACCAAATCCGTATATAAAATTGCCTCTTCCCAATTCTCTTCTTCCAAAGTGGGCATTTCATAAACTTTCGGGCCAACACCCAAAAGGGATTTTATGCTGTTGGGCAGTGGTTCAATAAGGTAATCCGATCCGTGGGTAATATTTCCCCCAAGATGTCCGGTGAACGATATTAGAAATAATAGTGAGAACGAAAAAAGGACTACCGGTACTCGCTTTATAAAGTCGATTTTTGAGGGTGCTGTCAATCGAAGGTACATCAACAAAGAAAATAGGGCAGTAACAATGCCCAGCCATAAATGATATTTTACCGTATCAAAGGAATATCCTTCACCCTTATAAAGTAGATAACCACTAATACAAGCTATGGTTGCGAAAATAAATGCCCATTGAAACAGGATCCCAATTATTTTGGTCCATTCCTTATTCCTTCTATCATACCATTGCAATAGTAAGGCGGCAATAATGAATCCTATCGGTAAATGCACTACAAGAGGGTGTAAGCGCCCAATTAATTGTTGGATAACTTCCATGGATAAATTATTTGTTCAATTTTAGGCGTTCTTTTAGGGTCTCCATCATAAAAACATTGGCCTCCCATTGATCGGAAACTGGTACACGGGTATAGGGCAGGGTTGGCATATAATCTGCTGGACCAAATTCTGTGGTCACTGTTACAACACCGTTGTTTTCCTTCCAACCTTTCCTAATTACCTTTTCCCAAATTGCCATATGTCTTTCCAGGGCATTTTTCCATTCTGGGGCCTGGGGATCATTTACCTGCGGACCTTCGGCATAACCGATACGGGCGTGTATATGGTTGGATTTTTTTATTACTTCCTTTAATAATTCGTCCTTGCCCTGTAGTAATGACTCGTGGACTACCATCCAATGGCTAATGTCCAGGGTAAGCTTAAGATCAGGAATTAGGGCCAGATATTTGTTGGTATCCGGCAGGTTGTAACTAAAACGGCCCCTATGTGTTTCGTGATATACGGGAATATTGTGTTTGGCGCTTATGGTATTGGCCGCATCAATAAAGGCCTTGTTTTCTTCGGCCGTAAAAAAATCACTGCCGGTCTGACTATTGATCAGTACCGGTTTCCATAGCATTAAGGTCTCCAAAACACCTTTGTACTGTTCCAAACTCTCCTTAAAAGGCAGGCCCTTATTGGTGCCATGCAGTAGGTTTAATAGTAGATCATGTTTTTCCAAGGCGGCCTTCAAGGCTTCCTGTTTTTCGGATCCCGAAGGCAACCATAATTCTACTCCATCATAGCCGGAGGTCTTGGCCCGTTCGCAAAAGCCATCCAAGGACAATTGGTTGCCCCAATCGGTTTGAAAAAAAAGCACCTTTTCTTGACCATAGGAAAATAGTAGGGAGCCAAAAAGTATTATGAATAATCGCATTTTATTGGTTTGGTGGGTTTGTGTTTTAGGCAAGAATTTCGTGTATTACATGTCCTTCTACATCGGTAAGACGGAAGGGTCTTCCTTGAAAATCAAAAGTAAATTGTTCGTGGTCAAAACCTAGAAGGTGCATCATAGTGGCGTGAACATCGTGTACCGAGACCTGGCCTTCCAAAGCGGAAAATCCAATTTCATCGGTGAGGCCCCAACTGGCCCCTTTTTTTATGCCCCCTCCGGCCATCCACATGGTAAAGGCATCTCCGTGATGATCCCGGCCTTTATAGGCCATTTCCTGACCTTCCCGGTTTTCCTGCATTGGGGTCCGGCCAAATTCGCCTCCCCAGACCACCAAGGTCTCGTCCAGTAATCCCCTTTGTTTAAGATCCAGGAGTAGCGCGGACATGGGTCTGTCTATTTCTGTACATTTATTTCTGAGCCCTAGGTCTACTGCAGTATCGTGACCAGTTCCGTGACTGTCCCAGCCCCAATCGAACAATTGAACAAATCGTACCCCGTCCTCAACGAGTTTTCTGGCTAAAAGGCAATTGTTGGCAAAGGATTCCTTTCCGGGTTGTACCCCGTACATTTCCCTTATATGCTCTGGTTCATTGTTGATGTTCATTACCTCTGGTACTGCAGTCTGCATACGGTAGGCCATCTCATACTGATTGATTCTAGCCAAGATCTCTGGATCGGAATATTCGTTGAATTCTTTTTTGTTGATATTGTTTATAGCATCGATAGTGCTTTTTTTAAGATTTCGGGTAATACCTTTAGGGTCATCTATATAAAGCACTGGATCTCCTTTGGACCTACATTGGACCCCTTGGTAAACTGATGGTAAGAAACCGCTTCCCCACACACTTTTTCCGGCATCCGGTGTTTTGCCTCCGGAGGTAAGTACTACAAAGCCTGGTAAATTCTGATTTTCGGAACCTAGGCCATAGGTAACCCAGGACCCTATACTTGGTCTGCCCAATCTGGGGCTTCCCGTATGCATAAACAATTGGGCGGGCCCGTGATTGAATTGATCTGTATTTACCGCTTTAAGGAAAGCCACTTCATCCACTACTTTGGAAAAGTGGGGCAAGAAATTGGAGACCCAATTACCGGATTCTCCATGTTGTTTAAATTCCGCCTGGGGACCCAAAAGTTTAGGTGTTCCCCTAATAAAGGCAAATTTTTTGCCTTCCAACATGGATTGCGGGGTAACCTGTCCGTCCAGTTTTTGCAATGTAGGTTTGTAATCGAACATTTCCAACTGGGAAGGAGCTCCTGCCATATGTAGGTAAATTACCGATTTTACCTTGGCGGGGAAAGGAGGGGCCATGGAAGCCAAAGGGTTGATGTCCCTTTCCGTTAGGGCAATCTTAGCGGTATCCTTGTTGCCAAGAAAGGAATTACAGGACATAAAGAAGGAGCCTAGGGCCAAACCGCCCATGCCGGCAACGCAATCTTTAATGAAATGTCGACGGGTCTTCGCTTGAATTTCCCGTTGTAACTTTTCCTTTATTAATCGGTCCAAACTGTTCATAGCTACGATTTTGTTAAAAACTCATCCAAGTTCATGATGGCATTGGCCACTACGGTCAATGCTGCTAAATTGGCATCTGTATCGGTTTCAAAAGGAATAAATTCCTTGATATTCTTTGGTTTTTCCTGGAAATCGGAAAGGGAACTGTTGTATAGTTCCTTTAGGACATTTAGTTTTTCCTCTGTAATATCCGCCAAAACTGCTTTCCTGTAGCCATCTCGTATACTTTTGTCTACACCATTGCTCTGGCCCATAAATTTGGCCAAATGATAGGCAGTTTCCAGATATACGGGATCGTTTAGGGTAACCAAGGCCTGTAATGGGGTGTTGGTCACGGTTCTACGTACCGTGGATACTTCCCTACTTCCTGCGTCAAAAGTGAGGAAGGAGGGGTAAGGGCTTGTTCGTTTTAAATAGGTGTATACGGCCTTCCTATATTTGTCCTCCCCTTGGCTTTCCACCCAATTGCCGCCATTATATACCGTTTGCCAAATGCCATCCGGTTGTGGTGGCATAACACTTGGGCCGTACATTTTGGTGCTTAAAAGTCCGGATACTGCCAGGGCCTGATCGCGAATTTGTTCTGCTCCCAAGCGAATTCTAGGACCACGGGCATAGAGTCTGTTTTCCGGATCCAAATTGTATAATTTGGCATTGTTCTTAGAACTTTGCCGGTAGGTGCCACTCATTACAATATCTTTTACCAGAGCCTTTATGCTCCAATTATGCTCGTTCATGAATCTTAAGGCCAACCAGTCCAATAATTCGGGGTGTGTAGGCGGATCGGATTGTGATCCCATATCTTCCAAGGAGGCTACTATTCCCCGACCATAAATTTGTTGCCATACCCTGTTTACAAGGGTACGTGCCGTTAGCGGGTTCTCTTTGCTGACCATCCATTTGGACAATCCTAGCCTATTTTTTGGCCAGGCATCGTTCCAAGCATTGAGGCTTTGGGGAGTAGCAGGTTCTACGGTATCGGTTTTCATTAGCCAATTGCCCCGTTCAAAAACCTGGGTGGTCCTCTTTAGGTAATCAGGATTTTCTATGATGATGGGTAGTGTAGGGGTGTCGGCGTTCAACAGTTTCATAAAACTGTCATCAATTTGGGAGTATCCAGAAATGTTCTCAGCCTTTATTTCCGGGAGAAATGCAAACCATGAAATATAACTGGTAGGGCTTTTGGGAGAGATCTTGTCATTATTGGCTTCAATATATAAGTTTAATTTGTCGTTTGTTTTTTTGAAAGGGAACTTTTGAATTTCCCTGCCCTTGGTTTTGTTCGTTGTAAATTGTGCTAATATCTCTCCATCCGCATTGTCTTTTCTGACGGTTACTTTGGTGCCATCTATTCCTGAAGAGTACTTCAGGTACATATAATCGGCACCTTGGGTATAAACATCAGGGAGGTAGCAGGAGCCATTGTCCCTTAAGGCCAGCCATTTCGTGTCCGCCAAATTGCCATTGGTATAATTCTTGGCCAAATGGGCGTGGTAAATAGGTTCGGAATATTGTAAGAAATTGTTATAGGTTTTGGCAACTTCCTTATTCTCGTTTTTAGAGATCCATTGGTAAATCTTATCTACTTCCCCTTGTTGTTCCTCGGAGAAAAACCTTAAATTGGGTTCATCCTCCGATGTGTCTTCGTCCCTGGTATTGTTGAAAAATGCCATGAGGTTGTAATACTCTTTGTTTTTAAAGGGGTCGTAGGTGTGACTATGGCATTGTACACACCCAATGGTGGTGCTCTGCCATACTTCAAAGGTGGTGTTTACCCTATCGATTACGGAAGCTACCCTGAATTCTTCATCCTCGGTACCTCCTTCGTCATTGTTCATCGTATTTCTGTGGAAGGCAGTGGCGATCAGCTGATCGGCCGAGGGGTTGGGCAAAAGATCTCCGGCCAACTGCTCAATCGTGAACTGGTCGAAGGGCATATCCTGGTTCAAGGATTTTATGACCCAGTCCCTATATTGCCACATAGTCCTACCCATATCTTTTTCATAGCCTTTGGTGTCCGCATAACGCGCATGATCCAACCACCAACTGGCCCATTTTTCACCATAGGCATCACGGGACAATAATTCGTCCACCATATTTTCGTAAGTAATTTTCCCGGAGGTAAAATCATTAAATAAGGAATCGTCCGGTGGAAGTCCGGTAAGGTCCATGGACACTCTCCGTGCCAAAACGTTTTGCTCGGCAGGTGGACTAGGTTCCAAGTCGTTGTTTTCCAAGGTCCTTAAAATAAAGTGGTCTATGTCATTTTGAATAAATCCTTGAGAATCACCGGAAGAAATACCGGCCGATTGTGTTGCTTCCGGAATTTCCACTTTTTCAGGTAAGGTATAGGCCCAATGTTTGCCCCATTTGGCTCCCTGGTCTACCCACTTGGTCAACAGTTCTATTTCCTCCTCTGAAAGTTTCGATTTCTTATAGGGCATTCGCAGCTCCGGGTCGCTCTCGGTAAGGCGCTGTATAAAAGGACTTTTGGCGGCATTGCCGGGGATAATTGCGGGCTTTCCGGATTCGGTATTGGCAAAGGCTTCCTCTTCGAATAATAGACTGAAACCACCACTTTTTTTAACCCCACCATGGCAGGTAATACAGTTCTTGTTCAAGATAGGTTTTATATCCGCACTAAAATCTACGGTATCCGCAGGTTTAAGAAGGCTCCAAACGTAAATAACAAGCACAAGTGCCCCCACTATCAATAGGAATAAATATGCTTTATTTTTCATGCTATTATTTTTAAATGTTTGTTCAATATCAATGTTTTTAAATCCGCACCACTTATTTGAGGTATGCTAATATTAGGCAGTTGATCCAATAGTTCTCATGAATAATAATACTGCTTCATAAAATTAGGGGCAACCATCATCATGTTGATTAGTAATACTTTATTCTTCCACCTTGGTGGAAATGTATTCTTTAGTCCCCCAATACTCACTGTGCTTTAAGCACCAATCTCTTCGACATGCAATATGCCATTATTTAGGGTGATAAAACGGAGATATTTTCAGCAATTATATGGGAAATAATCTGCACTGGCTATCAAATGCTTATTATTTTTAGATATTTACTGTCAATACTTCAATTTATTCAGTCTAAACTTAATTTATATCGGAACAATACCCTTATAAAAGTAAGAAATTGAAAAGCTATTGTCAATACAATATTATGCCTTGGGCAGATGATGGTTATGGGGTACAAGAATTTAAGCGATTCTATTCCTCGAAGATAGAATCGCTTAAAAATATTGGAAGTTGTTGTTAGTTTCCTTGGAAATTATTTCTTTAAAAGCACCACTTTAGTGTCGCCCTCGGTGGCAACCTTGATCAACTCGTGCTTGGAAAGGGCCTTCATGGATTTATCCCATTTTTTGCCACTTAAGCCTGCTTTGGTCTTAAGTTCGTTTAACGCTAGTTTGCCTTCTGGTTTTAAAAGGGCAAGTATCTCTTTTTCTTCCTCGCTAAGTTCCAGTTGTTTCTTTTCTGGTCTCATTTGTGGAAAGAAAAGTACCTCCTGTATGGAAGCATTGTTGGTCATTAGCATAACCAAGCGATCAATACCTATGCCAATACCACTTGTAGGTGGCATTCCGTATTCCAAGGCTCTTAGGAAATCTTGATCAATGAACATGGCCTCGTCGTCGCCTTTTTCTGAAAGTTGAAGTTGTTCTTCAAATCTTTCACGCTGGTCAATGGGATCGTTCAGCTCGGAATAGGCATTGGCCAATTCCTTTCCATTCGCCATTAACTCAAAACGTTCGGTTAATGCGGGATTGTCCCTGTGCTCCTTGCATAACGGACTCATTTCCTTGGGATAGTCCGTGATAAAGGTGGGCTGTATATAGTGATGTTCGCATTTTTCACCGAAAATTTCATCAATGAGCTTCCCAACTCCCATGCTATCATCAACCTCAATATTTAACTTTTTGGCAACTTCCCTAAGTTTTACTTCATTCATTCCGGCAACATCAAAACCGGTATGGATTTTTATAGCTTCCAAAATGGGTACTCTAGGGTAAGGTGCTTTAAATTCTATCTCATTTTTGCCAACGGTTACTTTGGATGTCCCGTTGGAATCGATGGCTACTTTTTCCAAAAGCTTTTCGGTCATGTCCATCATCCAATTGTAATCCTTGTAGGCCACATAAAGTTCCATGACCGTAAATTCAGGATTATGGGTGCGATCCATACCTTCGTTCCTAAAATCCTTTGCGAATTCGTAAACGCCATCAAAGCCACCTACAATCAATCTTTTTAAGTACAGCTCATTGGCAACCCTTAAGTATAAAGGAATGTTTAGTGCATTGTGGTGCGTCATAAACGGACGTGCCGCAGCTCCTCCAGGAATGGGTTGTAGTATTGGGGTCTCCACCTCCAAATAGCCTGCATCGTTAAAAAACTGACGCATACTATTGGTGATTTTGGTACGCTTTATAAAATTTTTCTTAACGCTCGGGTTAACTACCAAATCTACATATCGCTGGCGATAGCGCAATTCTGGGTCGTTAAATTCATCAAAAACCTTACCTTCTGCGTCTACCTTTGGCAATGGCAATGGGCGCAAGGATTTACTTAGTAAAGTGAAATTCCTTACCATTACAGTTTTCTCCCCAACCTGAGTGGTGAAAAGCTCCCCTTCAATGCCAATGATATCACCAATGTCCAACAATTTCTTATACACATCGTTGTACAATGTTTTATCTTCTCCTGTACAAATTTCGTCCCTGTTAAAATAGACCTGTATACGGCCTTCGCTATCCTGTAGTTCGGCAAAAGAAGCCTTACCTTGGATTCTTCTGGACATAAGTCTTCCGGAAAGAACAACCTTTTTTCCTTCTTCATAATTCTCCTTGGCCTTTTTAGAAGTGCTGTCTACTGGGTATAGGGCGGCGGGGTAGGGGTCGATGCCCATTTCCCTTAACTTGCCAAGTTTTTCCCTTCTTATTACTTCTTGTTCCGAAAGCTGCATATACTTATAAATTAAGGCTGCAAATATAGGTACTCTGCGTTAATCTATCAATCCAAAAATCAGAATTGATAGTTTTGAAAACAGGGCACTCTAATTTTTTCCATTTTCCTGTAACAAACAGACTGTTTTTTAGTCTTAATAGTACACCTGTCCCGCAATGTGGCAGAATCAATTAAAATTCAAAAAAAATGGGCTGTTTTAGGGTCATATTGGCCATTGTTTTTCCGCCCTTGGCCGTAATAGGCAAGGGGTGCGGTTCCTTTATAATAGTTTTTCTGCTTACTCTTTGTGGATGGGTACCCGGTGTAATTGCCGCGCTGATTATCCTTAACAATCCAAACTAGGGTTTTGGGGTTTGGTTTATGAGTGGAGTTTGTATCTTTGCAGCATGAACAAAAGTATTCTCTTAGAAGATTTGGGACTTAAAGATTACAAGGATACTTGGGATTACCAAGAGCAATTGTTCAAATCTATTATCGACTTAAAAATAAAGAATAGGAGGGAGGGTTCCCAATTGGAAACACCCAATCATTTTTTGTTTGTAGAGCACCCGCATGTATATACTTTAGGAAAAAGTGGTGATATGGGTAATCTGTTGGTGGATGAAAACGTTCTTACCGAGAAAGGCGCAAAATTCTACAAGATAAACCGTGGCGGAGATATCACCTATCATGGCCCGGGACAGATTGTTGGTTATCCTATTTTGGACCTCGATAATTTCTTTACCGATATTCATAAATACTTGAGGTTTTTAGAGGAGATGGTTATTTTGACCCTGGCGGACTACGATCTTAAAGCGGAGCGATCCGAAGGGGAAACAGGAGTTTGGTTGGATGTAGGTACACCCTTTGCCCGAAAAATATGTGCCATGGGGGTACGGGCCAGCCGATGGGTAACTATGCACGGCTTTGCGCTAAACGTGAATGCCGATCTCGGCTATTTTGATCTGATGATTCCCTGTGGCATCAAAGGTAAGGCCGTTACTTCCTTAAATGTGGAACTTGGCCAAAAGGAAGTGGATATGGCCGAGGTGAAGCAGAGACTATTGAAGCATTTTAAGGTACTTTTCGAAGCACAACTTATTTCGGCAAAAAGCCAAGTGTAGGAGTGGTTTCGACATTTACAATAATTGCCCTGGCTTCACCAAAAATTCCATTATTCTTGTTTTTTGTGATTATTTATGGATAAGGTTATCTAAAGATTATCCGTTAGGAGGATATATTTTATGGGGTAAGGTTGGTCTTAATGATCTTATAACTGTTTTCCATTACATCAAATCCACTTACCCAGAAGTTGAAGCCGTCGAAAGCAATACCTTGTATCCCAAAATCTGACACTTCATAAGTCGCAACAGTTTTAAACGTTGGTGTAGTTTGGCATTTATGCAAATATTTA
This sequence comes from Arenibacter sp. S6351L, assembly GCF_023016025.1. NCBI lineage: Bacteria > Pseudomonadati > Bacteroidota > Flavobacteriia > Flavobacteriales > Flavobacteriaceae > Arenibacter > Arenibacter sp. S6351L. The sequence continues at coordinate 47,441 of NZ_JALKBB010000029.1, forward strand.
CCATCTGCAATGTATAAGAAGCCATTTTGATAGTCCAACCCATTTACATTATAATAACCCAATGGTATGGTCTGGTCTATGGTATTGTCCGCAACATTTATTAGATTTAAGCTTCCTTCATCCTCATTGGAAGCTGCCCATAGATACTGGGGATCTACAGAAGCCATTCCACTTATTTTATTGTTTACTTCTAGGCTAAATTGGTATGTGCCATCATCCATTTTATAAACGCTAATTTCGTTGGAGTTGGCATTGTTCTGAAAAAGGAACCTGTCCGCATCTTCAAACTTTTCAATCTCAACGGCCGTTGCAATATTTGTGGTCGCTATTTGGCCAATTTCTGTAAATGTTACCGGGTCAATTAAAGGGATATAAGTTGCTTCATCATTCATTCCATATATTATTTTTGTTTTGTCATAGCTAAATGCGAAATCTATCTCCCCGCTCACTGGGGCATTTCCCTTACTTAGAATTGAAAGTTCCTCCACCCAATTTTCAGAAGAGGGCGCATTATTATTTTTTATCAACTGCAAAACATTAGCACCATCTATAATCTGAAGTTTATTCTGTTCCAATATGAATTCAAAAGGGAAAAATCCTTGCACATTTATTTTGATCTCGGACCCTGAAACCGTATAGGCAACTGTTTCATTTGCTTTAAATCCTAGCCCCGTCTCATGTAAAAAACTTATGGTATTGTCTGTGTTGAAAATGAGGTATTTAGGTTGTGATTCTATAAAAACACCACTGGTGACTTCCCATTTTCCCAATAAAGGATCTTGTTCTAAATTAGTATTGTCATCATCACTACTACAACTGAATAAGGTTGCTGATAATAGTAGGATCATAAGGTATTTAAGTGCATATAGGTAAACTAAATATCTATTGGCACTTTGGTGTTTCCCTAATTGATAGGATAGGCTGTGATATTTCTTTGAAGTTTTCATCGCTGTGTTTTTTAAGTTATTTATCTATTAAGTTTCATTTTACCAATTGAAGTCAACGGTTTACCTTTTAATGGTTTAGTAATTTTAAGGTTAACATCAGAGCAAAAAAAACCGCGGTGTGTGCCTCGGTTTTCAATCAATTGATATTTAAACTATTAGTATTCCAATCCGAAATAGTCCATTACCGCGTAGTAATCATTGAAGTCTATCCCCTCGGATTTAAGTTTGGAAAGGATCCCCAATGTGGCGATTTTGCCTGCTGTGTTACTCGAAGATTTTATGATTACTATCTTAAGTGATGATAAGGTTCCGCGAGTTAAAGGCCTATTATTTGTGGTTTCAGAGTCATGAAATTCAATGGTATATAAATTAGGGGTCACCTCAACATTGATGTCTACCTCTTGTCCACCAAGCCTTATAGTGGTAGTCGGTATAGGATAATATACTATGCTGGTTTTTAAATAACCTAGGATTACATCATTGTCCAACACCTCTTGGGTAAGTTCTGGGATTCGTTGATCATGAGAATCACCGGAAAAATTTGTAAGATCATAGGTCAAAGTTCGTACGTTGGCATTCCCGTCCTGCCCATCGGTTCCATTTATTCCATCCTGCCCAGCAGGACCCATAGGTCCTATTTCGCCATCTTTTGAACAAGATGTAAAGGTAAGAGCTATTAATACTATTACTAAGCCTAAATATTTCATTGTAGTTTTCATAATTTCTTGCTTTTTATATTGTTTGCCTTTTAATGGTTTGGATATTTATTAGGTTAACATTGGCACATAAAAAAACCGAGTGAGATACTCGGTTTTTAATATGTTGTCCAATAATGGTTGTTAATAATCCAAACCGAAATGATCCATTACCTCTTCATAGGACATTTTCTTATAGTCGATTGTAGCCTTTTTACCGGATTCAGCGTTGGAGGGAACGATTACATATCTAAATCGAACTCCCTTGCCATAAGCCGGACCGCTTGGATCCCAGAGATATTCACGTGGAGTTAGATCGGAATCGGAACGTTGGATGTTAACATATATATTGCGGGAGGCACGATTAATTTTTGAATCTACCGATTTTAATATGGTGCCGTCCGGAGCGAAAACATGATTGGGTAGGAGATAAATATCTACGTCAGTATCATAGTACACAAGAATAACCCCATCCTCCAATAAACCCGAATTCAAATTTGTTGCAAGTGGTAAGGCCTTATATCTAGGATTGTTAACGCTAAAGGAACTCTCAGTTGGCTCAAACCAATCAGAAGCAGTTACATTGGCGTTGCCATCTTCTCCATCTTGCCCATCCTGTCCATCGACCCCGTCAATGCCATTGATGCCGTTTGCGCCCGCTGGCCCCATAGGCCCTATTTCGCCATCTTTTGAACAAGATGTAAAAGTAAGGGTCATTATTGCTATAACTAAGCCTAAATATTTCATTGTAGTTTTCATGATTTTTTGTGTTTTTATGTTATTTACTTTTTAATGATTTGGATATTTAATAGGTTAACATTGGTACATAAAATAAATCCCGATTTGAGCCAAGATTCTATAATTACATTAGGGACTTACATTATTAGTAATCCAAACCCAAGTAATCCATAACAGCGTAGTAATCATTAATGTCGATACCTGCATTCTTAAGTATTGAATGTATGTTTGTCCCACTAGTTTTTCCAGTCATAGTGGTGGGTATAATTACATATCTGAATGCGCTTAAAATATCAAAGGTCTCATTCGTGCCATCTACACTTTTTGCAAAAAAACCGATTTGTAGAAATTGAGGATATAAGACATAAGAATATGACTCGTTGTTTGAGGAAACAGGTAAGGGCGCTACAGCTCCAGTAGTATCCAATCCGTAGGCAAGTATAGCGGCTTCTGCAACCAGTTCGTTGGTAATCCTGTCGTCATCTACCAAGAAATACGTAAAAGCTGTCCCCTCTGGGAATTGGGACGAAATCCATTCTGAGGCAATTATATTGGCATTGCCATCCTGCCCGTCAACTCCGTCAATACCATCTTGGCCATCTTCTCCATCTTCTCCAACTTCTCCGTTGGCACCCGTGGCACCTTGAATACCTTGTTCCCCTCGAGGTCCGGTAGGCCCTATAGGCCCTATTTCTCCATCTTTTGAACAAGATGTAAAAGTAAGGGCCATTACTGCTATAACTAAGCCTAAAAATTTCTTTGAAGTTTTCATAATTTCTTGTTTTATTATGTTATTTACCTTTTAATGGTTTGGATATTTAATAGGTTAACATTAGGGCATAAAAAAACCGAAGATTTTTACTTCGGCTTTTTTAATGACGCTATCTTATTGCTGTTCTGCCATGCCTTTGTCCATGGCCTCTTTTAGTTTTTTATTGAACAAAACTTTAAACTCTTCCTTTTTCTTGGGGTCTGTTCCCAGGTCATACAATTTGTACTGTTCCCGTAAATACTGTTTATCTGCTTCGGGACCTTCCATTTTTTCAATCAGTTCCAAATAGTTGGTAATATCTTCAAACGGATTTTCTTCTCCCGTTTCAAGATTTCCAAAAATAGAACCTAAGACCTTAGCTTGTTCATCCAAAAGATTCATCTGTTTGGTAGTATCCGTCTTAGAAACATTCTGCGCTTCCTTTTTGCTCGGGTTTTCTTGTTTTGCCTGTCCTTGACAAGCTATGCACGTTGATATTAGGCTCAATGTCATTATAGTTTTGATAGTTTTCATAATTGTGTTTTTAGTATTTGTAATCTTAATGGCCCCACTCCTTAAAGGTTAACATTTCGGCAAAAAAATATTGATTACGTTTACAACCGGACTTTCAAAATTATATCCATGCCACGAAGATGCGTCCTAAATAGTATGGATTTGGCGTTACCGGATCCTAAGTTGGGCCATCCCTGCCATCTTCAGGATTATGGGATGAAAATATTAAAAACGGGATCGACTATAAAAATTATGCTTGTCAAGGCTTCTTTTTCAACACTAGCATTCTTCCGGTTGTTTCGTTGTTCAGGATAAGAAGGTTATTGGATATCATAATGATGGAAAACCTTGCCTCTCTAGAGTCTATCATAACATTAAGATCTTGGTCACCTGCCCAGGAATACCCATGAGTAGTTTCATCGGGCAGCTCACAAATTTTGGTCAGCGGAATGCCCGTGTCTAAATTTGTTGTCTGTTCATGGATCAAGCCCAATGCCCCCACATTTCTAACTTCGTCGGACTTGAAATCCAAATAGTACTGTTCAAGACAATGACCTGGAATATCGCTTTGGGCCAGTTCTACAAACCATTTGCCCAATACCAGTTCTTGTGAACTGTCTATCAGAAGGGAGGCTTCAATTTCAGGATCGTCCTCTTTGTTGCAACTTAAAAAGGTTGTTGCAAGAAGGAGTAGCAGTCCTAATGTCCAAATATTTTTAAATTTGATTCTAATGATGGATATTGTTTTCATAACTTGGGTTTTAGAGTTTTCTTTTTATGTTTTAGGTATTCGTTAGGTTAACATTGACCTTTATTCTTCTTCTTTAATACTTCTAATTTCCCCTGTTATAGGAGCCGTGCCTGAAGCATTTGGCTGATACCCGCCAAAGAGCCATAATTCCTCATTATAGGAAAGCGACGCATGATGAATAAGACCTTCTGTAGCAGGTAATGGGCCATCATATTCTGTCCAATCCTCCATGTTCTCCGAATACCAAAAATCGATATGTGTTTCCGAATAAGGTCCGGTTACACCGCCAACTACCCATACTTTATTGTTATGTGCCGTTGCCGTATGTGCATACCTGGGACTAAATATGTCGGTATTGGGAGTAACCAAATTCCATTCAATGCCGTCGGTGCTTTTCCATATTTCATTAAAAGAGGTGTCCAAATGTTTGCCGCCAATTACATAAATGGCATTTTCAAATACCACGGCTTCAAAATCTTCCCTGTTGGAAAAAGCATGGTCAGTTTCAAGATTCCAATTAATGCCATCACTGGAGGATAATACAATGACATGGTCATCAAAGCCATCCCTGATTACGTAAAGTTTATCGTTGAATACTACTGTGCTGTGAAAGGCAGGGGCGAGTAGTGTGGGGCTAAGGGCCGTTACCATGGTCCAGTTAACACCGTCGGTAGAGAAATATATTTCTCCTAAATGGGTGCGCGAATCATCTACACCTCCAATAAGCCACATTTTATTGTCATATACGGTCAGCGTATGGCCCTCACGTTCACTAAACTTATCGTTTGTCACAGAAATCCAGTTTTTCCCGTTTTCACTGCTCCAGACATCACTTGATGAATTAGGGGTTGAATAGGCGTTGATACCTCCAACAGACCATACTTTTCCATTGTATTCAACCATGGTGCTTTTCGCAAATGGGCCCATCTGATCTTCAGTTGTCCGTACCGTAAAAGTCAGTGATTCATCTTCCGTTGCCGGGTCATCACCTTTTGGAATGCTGGTGCCTTTTGTAAGATCTGTATCCATTGAAATGGACTCGTCTTTATCGCATGATGCAACAAATAATATAATTGTTATGAGTAATAAAGTTCTAATAGTTTTCATGATTTTGGTTTTAAGAATTTAACCTTTCATAGTATTGGAAAGGAAAGGTTAACATCATGAAGAAAATTTCTTTGGTGTTTTGTTAGTGCCACAGGGATTTTGTTGTAAAGAAGTGGCACACATTGTAGCGGTAATACTACAAACAGGGCAATACATACTATTTTGGAGATTTCATGGAAATCTTTTTCTTAAAAATGTTAAATTAGCATAGCGGTGTTAACCTTATTTATCCCCCATCTATAAAGTGAAAGAAGCAAAGACCGAAATAACGCTGGAAGACTTAAGAAATGGTTCTGACAAAGCGTTGAAACAGGTTTACGAAGAGAACCGTGAAAAATTTTTGAATTTTGCTCGGAGGTACCACTTGTCGGATGAGGAAAATATTGATGTTTACCAAGATGCCTATATTATATTCTATGATAACGTGATGAGCGGTAAAGTGGAAAGCTTTACCAGTAGTATTGCTACCTATCTTTTTGGTGTTGGCAAATACTTGATTTTTGATCGTATGAAAAAAAATAAAAAAAAGGTGAGCTCCAAATTTGACCTAACAATTGTTGGTAGGGAAGATGAACTGGTGAGTGGTTTTGAAATGGAAGAACAGGAGTTGACGACCGAGCAGACATTATTACAAAAACACTTTGGCACCTTGGGTAAACAATGTCAGGAGTTATTGATCCTTTTTTACTATCGCGGTTATACCATAAAGGAGATTATGCAAGCTGAAAATTACAATAGCGAGAACGTTGTAAAAGCGGCAAAATCCCGTTGTATGAAAACCTTGCGGGAACGAATCCAAGCTAATAACGTCCAGTAATTATGGATAAGGAACTTTTATTATATAACTATTTTGCGAACCAGCTCACTGAAGATGAGCAACTTCTCTTTGATGAATTATTGAAAAATGACATGGATTTCAAGGCGCAATTCGAGTTTGAAAAAGATTTAAAACGTGTCATCAAGGAATATGTAAATGAAGACCTCAAAGAAAAACTGGTCGGTTATGAAAAGGAGATTAGTGCGAAGGATAAAAGTAACCCCTCCAAATGGCGCTTTAAGAATTGGTCCATTGCAGCTTCCATAACCTTATTGATCGGTTTGGGTTGGATTGGTTTCAAATCCTTGTCAGGGCCTGATTATGATAACCTGTACCAAGATAATTTTGAAGGCTATCCCAATACTGTTTACACCATAAGTAGAGGTGATGGCGATACATCAAAGGAAAGGGATGCGTTTGCTGCCTATGAGGCTGGTGAATATGAAAAGGCGATAACTGCCTTCCAAGAACTTAGGAGCACGGGAGGTATATCCCATGGCGATTTTTACCAAGCACTGTCCTATTTACAATTGGGAAAGAATGCACAGGCCATTGATTTGTTAAAGAATGTAATATTGAACGATGAAGCATTTAAAGCTGAAGCCAATTGGTATATGGCACTTGCCTATCTTAAGGATTCTGATAAGGTAAACGCGGTTGCCACGCTTAAAAAACATGTTGCGGACTTCAACTACAACAAGAATAAAGCAGAAGCTTTGCTCAGGGAATTGGACTAAGGGTTTCTTTTTCGAGTTCGCAAGTATAAAATTATTGCCACAAGCACAACGATGACGCCAATTAATGTCCAGGTCCAATTATTGAAAAATGACAGCGGAACGGTATTTCCGGAAATCACAAAACCCGACCAATAATAAGGATGTGAAAAGCCGTTTTGACGGTTGGTGTTCAAAAATTCTACCTGCGCTTTTTGCAAGGCTACATCCTTGGAATCTCCTTTGGAAAGATTTATATAGAAACCGTGCATTAAAGCAGTTGTACTGGCATCGTTGATCTTCCACAAGGTACTGGCAATACTCGCCGCCCCGCTGTAAAAGAAACCTCTCGCCAAGCTCATAAAGCCTTCGCCCCGATTTAGATCTCCCAAACCACTTTCACAGGCACTTAAGGTAACCAGGTCAGCATCTATTTTCAGGTTGTATAGATCGGCTACATAAAGAAGGTTTTCCGTTGCGTTTTGGTTCTGTGAAAAGGCCAAATAAGAATATTCCGGAGCAGCGTCGTCAAAAATGGCGTGTGTAGCCAAATGAACCACCCCGAAAGAGGATAGTTGGGATTTAAAGTTTAGGAGAGTCGCCTCATTATCAATAAAAGAACGGCCGTTGAAAGAGGTTAATATCTGCTCCACTTCTTTTTTATTGTTTGGCAAAGGCAGTAATTTTCCTCGGTCTGCATTGCTTACACTTACGGTGCCATCAAAACTTGGGGCAAAGGCCAAAACGCTATGTTCTTTTGGATGCCGTTGCCGCAATTCCGAAAGCAGCGTGGCGGAATTAACATAACTAATGGCATGCTTTTCGGCCAAATAGCTAATGTCTTCGGGAGCCGTGTTCAAAGCCGCGAAAGGGATATAGTTCAATAGACCATCGGTAATGATGATAAGTTTCTTTTGGTCTTCAGATTTTAAGATGGGTTCTAGCAAGCGTACATATATTTTATGGGTTGCCTTACTCAGAGCCGTTACATCCGTTTTGGGATCGGCAAGCAACCTGTAGGCCTTTTTGATGCTCGCCTCAAAGTCTGCATCAATGGGTATTTTTAGCATATCCTTTGTATTGCTGCCCAAGGAAATAACATAAATAGCGTTATTGCCATAGAAATAGGAAATTAAAAGTTCGGTTTTGGCCAAGTCCTGTTGAGTCTCTAAGATTGAAATAGTGGCTGTATTGTATTTTAGATCGTAATAGCTTTTATAATCGGTCTCCAATTTCCGTACTAGTTGGCGGTATTCTTCTTTTAGATTGAAAAGAGCATCCTGTTTTTCAGTTTTTTCTCCTATGGAATTTTTGATTTGTTTCTCCAAATGGGTGATTTCAGATTTTAACTCGCTCTCCCGCTCCAAAACGTCAGCTGGTATATCGGCAAATTCCGTGGCTTTGGCTCCCAATAAGGCCTCTAGCAATAGGACAGATTTACTTTTCTCGGAATATTGGAAAGCCAGATTTAAAAGGGAGTCGTCATTTGACGTAAGATAAAGTTGGTAAGCAGCTTCCAGACCTGCTTCAAATAAGGGAAAGGCATCCTCAATTAGAAACAATTGGTCAGCCTGACTTCTAAAAGTGGGTTTTAGGGAGTCCAAGGTTTTAATGCCTAGATTAACGGTTTCTAAGGTGGTCTTATAATTATCCCTAGAGTTTAGGGTGTTCATTGCCAGGGATTTATTTTTGAGAAGTTTTAATGCGATGGTTCCATCTTCGCTAAAATCCACAATTTGATCCAAGCCCAAATTATAATTGGAAACCGCACTCCTATGTTGTCCGAATGAGGCGTGTAAATCTCCAATTTCATTATAAATCTGGGCCATGCTCTCATTTTTGGCATTTTTCCATTTATTTCTTTCCAATTGAAGTGCTAAATTTAGTTCCTTGACTGCCAGTTCAAAACGGTTCATCTTCTGTTCCAATTTTGCTTGTACCCTATGATGAAAAGACGCAAAATGATGGGTGTCGTTCAAATAGTCTTTGGCCAATTTTAGATAATGTTGGGCACTATCGGTCTTGGATAGGGAAAGATAATTTTTCGAGAGATTATGGGCCGTTGCAATAATGCCGTTAATGCCGGATTGGTCTTTAAGGTAGAACTCCAAGGCCTTGTTAAAATAAGTATTGGAAGTTTCATACTGCCCTTTTTTAGCGTACAGTTCTGCCAGTAAGCTATAATTGGTGTTCAAGGAAGCTAGGTCATCGGGTTTTTTTTGTAGGATATACCTAATGTTCTTTTCGTAATATTGCTGGGCAAGTGCATATTTGCCCTCTTCGGTGTACATCTTGGCGATAAAACTATAGGAAACCGATAATAGGTCTATTAGGTCTTCATCCATTTCCGAATCTGGTAAGGCCTCCAATGATTCAATAATTTGCCCAAAGGTTTGTCGGGAAGACCTGTAATTATTAAGTTGAAAAAAGTAATTGCCCTTATCGTACAATAAGGAATTTATGAAGAGACGTTTTTCCGGTAGGGTATCCAGATATGTCTTGTGTGTTAAAAAAAGGGAATCCAAGATGTTCAGATTATCGCCTAGTTTGTCAAGGTCGTAAAAAGCACCGGCATTTCTATTGGAACTAATCAGGGCTTCAAAAACCGTGGCCCAGTCGTTGTTTTCAACGGCCAAATCCTCTATTTCCTTGAAATAATGGTAAGCGGAATCCTTATTTACATACAGATGCTCGTAAGCCTTTGCAAAGAGTTCATCTATTTGGGTTTCATAGGAAACCTTTTGGGCAAAAGCCGTAATGGATAAAAGAACCGAAAAAAGTGAAGCATACCATTTCATACAAAAAAGGCCAATCTAAAAGTCCATTCTACGGTCAATTCGGGAAGAATGGAGAGCGTTAAACCAATGAGGTTTCCGCCAGCTCGACTCCGCGAGAATGACCGAGGAATTAAAAATACACTTTTTAGATTAGCCTTTGTATATGTAAAGTCCTTTAAATAGGATTACAGTTATTCCACAATATAGTTTATGTCTTTCCCATTTACACCGAAAACCTTCACCGATATTGTAATTGGTTCTTTATAGGAATCAAACTTTAATTTGCTAAATTGGATCATACCTCCAGTGCCGGACAGGGGACTTAAGTCATCAATAACGCCTCCGCCTATGGTCTTGCCATTTGCATTCAAAATTAGGATTTCCATTTTCTCTACGGTATTTGGTGCCAAGAGGTATTCAAAAAGACTATAATCGCAGCTAACTGGTTGTGGACAAGGCGGTCTTGGTCTCGGAATCCTTAGGCCCACTTGCTCCAAAGATATAAGTGTAGCTATCTCCGAAACTAAGTTTTCCTTGGCCTGTTCCGCTGTCTTGAGATCTTCCAAGGTTGTCTGGTCGGCCTGATTATTGTCAATGATGTCATTCAAGGCCGCAATGGTCACGTCCAGTTTAGCTATCTCCTGATCCAGGTAAATGCGGTAAAGATCTCCCTCGTATAAATAATTATCTTGGGTAAGCTCTATTTTATCGCCTCCATGGCCAGTATAATCTTTTATGCAGGAAGCTATTAAAAGCGCTGCAAATGCAATGATGATGATCGGTTTTTTTTTCATAATTCAAGTTTTAGATATTTACAATGTATTGCTATTTATTAAGTGGTTATGTTTTATATTATTTGCACGAGCTTCACAATAATCAATTTCCTTTCTTTTTCATGTCAATGGACGGTTAATTCTATGGTGTCTCTAAAGGACTATTTCTTGAACAACTTTTTTAAATCGTCCGTATCGGAATAGGGCACGCCTGAAAAATTAAGGTCGGAAACGGTGATTAACAGATCGTCCGGGTTGCCAAGTTTATCTTTTTCAAAGTCGTTCTTTACAGTGAACAGGGCATTTCCGGCAGCAACGCGTTGGTCTTCATAAAGGTTAATGGTACCCCTCATGCTGGATTCGGGATTCCGGTCCAAACGGTCTGCGGATTGGTTGTAAAAGTTGGTGAATAAATTACCCTCCTTATCAGGGCATTTTAGCTCTGCCAAAACACGGGTCAGGGTATTGGCCTCCACATCATATTCCAATTGCACCGACTCACTACCCTTTGCAAGTTTTTTTATAAAGGTAATCGTAGCTGTCCGCACGTTGGTAGAGCTGTTGCGAGATACCAGACCGTCGGCTGAGGTATAGCTCCAATCTTCTCCATTGATCTTACACAAATAGGTAGTGTTATCGTTGCTTTTTGATGCTGTTTTTGCTTTGTTTTCTAGGTTGGTCCCAGTTGCGCTCTCTGCCCTGTCTCCAGCTTTTTTAACGGTATCCCCACAGGAAATAAGGAGAGATAGTATAATGATGGTGTTATATAAGTTTTTCATGGGAACATTTTTCTATTTCAAGTTTCTTATTTTTTTATTGTTACCCTTTGATGATATTTCCTTAATTAGGTTAACATTTTTTATTATTTTTTTGATGTCTGTTTATAGCTTGTTTCAAGACACCATCGGCCACTATCGTCATTTAGCCTATTTGAAGGCCTTTCATTTATATTTTTTGTTATACTTGGCGATGTTCTTTGGTTTAAATATCAGTATGGATATACCAAAGGTAAATTTTAGGCCATGTGCAAAAAGATTGGACCCCGCCAAGTTTTATTTACCATTAAGGTACGACCAATGTTTTTTTGATATTGGTAAAAACCCGTCCTAAAATGCGCCGGTCGATTATATTCCAATTGATAAATTGTTATACTCTTTATTATTATAAAAAATACATAAAGAATACTAACATCTTGATGAGTTAGGGGCGCTATTCAAAAAGATAGGATTTTTTACAAAGGCTTCCTTAACAAATTCAAATTTGTCCAAATGAAATTGTTTCGGGACTTCGCCACAGTATTTTTTAAAATCTTTCCTGAAGTGCGAGGAATCGTAATAATGGAATAGGGCGCTTAGGATACGGTAATCATTTTCATTGTGCTCGTCCAGTTCTGAAAACAAATTATTGAATCGTATAATTCTGTTGTAAGCAGAGGGTGCAATTCCTACCATTAATTTGAATTTTTTTTGGAAATAACGCTCACTGACATTCAATTTTTTGATAATGGAGGAAATGGAGCCACAACCTAGGGAAGCATGCATTAAATCTATGGAAACATCAATAAAATTAGCTTTGAATTCTTTGTTTCCAAGCTGGCCCAAAAGTAAATTCTCAATAAGGTTTACCCTTTTATCGGATTCATTCTCTGCTTCAAATAAGGCTTCAAAAGAGTGTATGTCTTTACCTAAGAACGAGCTGGTGTCCGTTGGTATATTTGTAAAAATGGATGCATCTATATTGAACAAATTATGTAAACCTGTTGGCTTAAAAGCAGCACCAATTAGCCCCATGGTTTTATGGTCCGAGAATACGGTATAATTGGAACTTTGCTGCCCTATAGTATAATATTTGGGAACATAACGTTCCTGATTATAAATGGTTCCCCTGAACCTTCCTTCATACTGAAAAACCATAAATGCCTTGCCGCTGGGTAGAATTACTTCACGAATTCCATTGTCATAATCCTTGCTTTCCCATTTCATTTCATAAAAAAAAGAAATATAGGGCTGTAATTTTTTGGTAACTGGAAATAATGTAAACATGTCAAGGGGTTATAAGCTAAGATAAAAACATTATTTATGTTAAACCAATAGCATTACTTGTGTCATTTTTCAAAACTGGTGAGCAGGCTTTTGCTTATAAGGTCACCTTTTTTATTGTAGGTTTCCTGTTTTACCATGCCATAACCTTCGGCTAGCCATAACTTATTGCTATTCGTCATCTTAACGCCCATTTTAGCCTCGGTATCAAAGGTAATTACATAGCAATCGAAAGTTCCGGCCGGAGTGGTTACGGATTCGTTGCCTTCTACTTTTCTGTTGAAAAAATTCATATTCATTTTCATGTTGAGGGGAGGCATCTTAACCGTCATCAATACATCGGCATCGGGTAGCGACTGTCCTGTACTGAGATTATTGGGGTATAAAAGATCGGTACCGGTCATTTCCACCTCCATATCCTTGTATTGTCCAATTAGCTCTGGCGACATCATGGAGCTGAAATCCACTTTAATTCCATCATCCGTGCAAGTGACTCCATATTCCGAACTCAAAATCATTTTGCCTTTTTCGTCGTGCATTTCGTAGAATAAGGTAGCAGTATTGCCACTAAACTCCTTTACTACATAATCCATAACTCCAGACACTTTATCCTTTTTATCATAATTGGTAATTTGGAATTTGGTGCCTTCGTCCATAGGAAAGTATTTGCTACAATCCTGTGAAAAAGTTGTTGAGGTTGCAAGGAAAAAGCTATAAATTAAGATAAGTGTTCTCATGTTTTAGATTTAAGATGGATATGTATTAAGGTTATATTTTTTTGAAAACGACGCGCCTGTTCTGGGCTTTGCCGTCTGGAGTACTGTTGTCCCCTATGGGTTCACTTTCTCCCTTGCCTTGGGTTTGCAAACGGTTGTCTGCAATACCATAAACATTTACCAGGGCATTTTTCACCGCGGCAGCTCGTTTTTGGGACAAGCTTAAATTGGCGTCACCCGATCCATCGGCGTCGGTATGGCCAACTATCATTAGATTCATTGCATTTTCTTCCTGCAAAACTTGCGAAATTTGTCGAATGATCCCCATGGATTGGGGTTGGATGTTGGCCGAACCGGAATCGAATAGAATCCCATTAGTAGAGACCTCCCCCTCAGAAATCAGTTTGCGACGTAAGTCCAAGCCACCTTCGGCAACTTTAATGTTGCTAATGAAAACGCGTTCCTTCCCATCCTTAAAATTGTTCATATGAAATTTTAAAGTTTTCAATACGGCTCCTTGGGGTACCATCCTGGGGATATCAATATGTTTTTCTTCGTTGACCCATAATCGAAAACGCTGTTTATTCACTGCAATGGAAATATGGGGTCTATCTAAAATCTCTTCCCTAAGATCTGCCTTTACAACACTGTAAATTTCCCTTTTGTTATTAATGTGATTGGCCATGGTGATTCCTATTGGGGAGTATTGGCAAAAAGGGATATGGGCATGTACAAAATTGGCACCGTCTTTAAATTTGTCGTCATCACTTAAAGCTACTCTAAGAAATGCGGTTGAAGACGTCTTATTGTCCAATCCTAGTGCCATTACATCAAATTCAATGGTGTATTCATCAGGCAAGTCTGGTGTGTCCGGAATAAAATGAATGTTGTATCCCGAAATCAATTCCAGCCACTTTTCGCCAGAATCATTTACGGACACAACTTCCCCGCCACCATTGGTATTCCATCTGGATGGGAAATCGCCAATGAAATCGTTGGAGAAATCATCAAAAAATAAAGGCTTGTCTCCAGGCACATAGTCAAATTTACTATATACCTCAATGGTCTTTTTGGTAGTCTGTCCAGATGTGCTGCCACTGTCGTTGTTTCCGCCCACATTTCCTGGATTGTCCTGGCCCGTAGGAGGTAATGGGTTTTCTATTTGTGGGTCTGTAGGGGATTTTTTAGAGCCTGGTTCCAAAATACTGTCCAATACTTCATCTGTCTTTTTTGAGGCTTCCCTATCTACCCTGTTTTCAACTGTGCGTTCCACGGCCCTTTCTGCCCGCTTTCCCAATTTTTTCAATATTTGGCCTTGAAGGTCTCCGGAAAAAAAGAAAAGCAATAGAATAGCTGGAATTGTTTTGGGGAATGCTTTTAAGGGATTCATAATCTTTATTTTTAATGTTCTCGTAAGGTTATTGTCACAATCAACTTTGGATCAATAGGTTAACTAAATTTAGCAAAATTTCAGGCTTGCGCCTAATTAGGTGTGTATGTTGCATGTTTTTATGTATTAATGGTGTGTTAAAACCAATGGTTAACATTTGCATTAAAAAAGTTTGTAATAAAAGAACTGTGGCAGGGCATTGAGAAGTCCTGTAGTGTAAGATTAATGAGGGGTTCAACGATTATTTTTCCTATATAAATAATAGAAAAAACTTACTTGACTATGGATTGGTTCTGATATCTACCTCCTTTGTCTTTACTAATTTATTTTATAAACAATGATGGAGTTGTCCTGATCCTTTGCAACAAGCTCCAGTTTATGGTCGTTGTCCATATCAATTAAGTCTATGCTGGAATTGCCTGGAACTGGAAAGTTGGAAATGGCTTCGGCCTGACTGTCGAAAAGATATATTTTTTGGTTCTGTATATCCGTAACGCTGATATATATTTTGTCGTTTAAATAGAAAATCTTCGGTTTTGAATATACCCCAAGATCCAATTCCACCTTTTTGCTCCTTATGGTCAGTACATTGTCGTTCATAATGGCCAGAGTATTGCTTGTGGCATCTATTCCGTGATCCGGGAGTAGGTTAAGGTTGGCTGTGGATGTTTTGCCTTTTTCGTCTATTTGGAAAAGATGGCCTTTGGTGTCGGTAACCGTAAACTTGTTTTTATGCAGAAGTATTTCATTATCGGAAAAACTAATTTTGTTGGACACATTCACCCGTGTATCACCGGTTCTGGACAATATTTTTAATTCGCCACCTTCCTGTTTCATGACCAAATAATCCTTTTTGCCTACCCTAAAATGCTTGGGTGTGCCCAGAATGGGATTTGCTGCCTTGGTGTACTTAAAGCCTTTTACAATCTGGCCCGAACTATTGTACATAAATATTTTTGTTCCCTGGGTGACCAAAAACCGGTAATCCTTTTTGCGGTCGTAATCAAATACGGCCAAAGGGTTTAAATTGCCTCCTTCGTAGGTAAAGGTAAAGGGGGGCACATCCTTACCATTTCTATCCACTATCATAAATTGGTTATCTGTAGTGAATGCCAGTTGCAATCTACCATTTTTGTACAGGTCTACCTGCTCTACACGTCCCTGTATTCTACCACTTAGTTGTTTTTTCCATATTACCTTGCCGTCTGTAGAGATTAGATAGAGGTTGTTGTCCTGGTCCTGAACTATAATTTCGTCCTTATTGGTCCTATGGTTCTTTACAAATTGAGGTGGTGTCACTATTTCTGTATCCAGCTGTAGAGTGAAATAGGGAATGGTTTTGTTGAGTGTGGTTTCGTGGGCAATTTTTTGGAAAAGTATATTGGTGTGATGAAAATTGTCATCCACGACCATTTGAGCTGCAAAGGAATACTCAGATAGTTCCTTGGTCTTAACGTTTTTAACGATGTCCTTGTCCATGTATTGGTCCAAGAAATATTCAACACCATCAGCATTGGAAACAAAGAGCATGGAAGATTCGTCTGCCAATTGTTCTTTTGCTGTTTTGTAAACCGATGTTTTTTCAAAAGTGGAAACATTTTTAAAATTTCCAATGAAGGTCTTTAAGGTCTCTGGAGTAGGGGAGAACACAAAAGCATTTTCTATGATAGTATAATAATTCGCTTCAAAATCTTGTATCAGTGGATTGAAATAATGATTAAGGAAGTCGGACTTGGAGAGCCCGACAATTTCATTGCCTTGGTATTCTTCCGAAGCTTTCTCCAATTTATCCAGATAGTTAAGGATATTCTCGGAACCGTAAGTGTGGAGTATTACCGCCTTTTCATTGTTCAGATACACAAATCCAATTTCTTCCACCGCTTTAAAAGTGGTGTCTATCACCACGGAACGATCCAAGTATTTTTTTTGGTTCAAGGCAAAATTTTCGTAATTGTCAAAAGTAAATGCCAAAATAGCATCGGAGGCCATTGGGGCCAGATTGGGCGTCTTAGGGGTTAGGGCATGGCTGTTTTTAAAAAGATTACTATAGTTTATTATAGAATCGTTGGCCATGCTAATACCATTTAGTTTTAGGTGGTCCTTATTGGTGTTAAAATCCAGGGATACCCAGTCCGTAAATTTGGAAACATCAACTTTATGTCCATCGGACAAAATGTGGTTGAGCAATGGATTACTTTTGTTAGTGTTTATAAAAATATTGGCACTACTCTGATTATTGGCAATTTGATACAATTTATTTAAGGATTCGTCTGCAGTTAAATCCCTTTCATTGCGAAGTATATTTTCGATCAGCATTTGCGCGGAGCTTACAATAATTTTGTCATCCAAAACCGTGGAGAAGAAATTGGCCCCGTCAACACTGTAGTTGTCAAAGTTTTTCCCCTCGTAACTTATGTTTTCGACCACTTTATCACTGGCATCCTCAATTTGAAAAAGATCATCACTGTTTTGGGCAATTAATAGCAATTCAAAATTAGCCTTTCCCAATTCCACAAAGGCCAGAATACTCTCTCCATTGGGCTGGATATATTTTAAGGATTTTAGTTTTTCCAGTACGGAGGCATAGGTATTTGTAGCAGATAAGGTTTTAATGAGGTCGCTGTTCTCCAATTCACTGGAAAAAGAGGGCTTGTCGTTTATTTTTATGATAATGGCACTGTTCTGTGGAACGTAGTATAGTATGGGTGAAGTCTTATAGCTTTTTTCTGTGCATCCGATTAATAGTAAAAAGAGTACCGCAAGTAATTTGAATTTCATAAATAAAGCTTTGAACAAATTTAGGATTTTTAAACGTCTAGTTTTAATTGATCTGGTAATTGTCTAAAAGTTTTTCGATGATATTTGGTGATGCCGTACTTCCGTATAGCTTCTCTGTGTTCCTTGGTGGGATAACCTTTGTTTTTTATCCAATTGTACATAGGGTATTCCAAATGAATTTTCTCCATATAGGCGTCCCTGTAGGTTTTGGCCAAGATGGAAGCGGCAGCAATGCTTAGGTATTTGCCGTCTCCTTTGACAATGCAGGCATGGGGGATGTTTTGGTAGGGGTTGAACCGGTTGCCGTCCACAATGATAAATTCGGGGTTTGTATTTAATTGATCCAAGGCTTTGTGCATTGCCAGGAAAGACGCGTTCAAAATGTTGATTTTGTCAATTTCATCCGGAAAAATCTGGGCAATTCCAAAGCTTGTAGCACTTGTTTCAATTATTGCCCTAAGTAAATCCCTTTTTGTGGAGGACAAAACCTTGGAGTCGTTAAGGGTGTCGTTTGAAAAATCTTTTGGTAAAATAACGGCCGCAGCGGTTACAGGTCCTGCCAAACAACCCCTACCGGCTTCATCCGTTCCGGCTTCCAGATCATATTTGTAAAAGGCTTTTAACATGTATGTATTGTTCTAATGTCGATTGGCATTGGAAATACTATATCAATTCGGATTGTTGTCCGGAAGACAAGCCTGCGCACAGCTAATGTTTTTCTCCAACTGTCGTCAAATATAAAAATTTATAAAAGGGATGAATGCCCATTGGAAACAATTTCTTACGTCTGTACTAGTAATGTCCTTGAATAGGTTTGTAACCCTTAAGGTAACAAAGAAGTTGGCAGTTCTATATAAAAAAAGAATGTCAACGAAATTGTCTAAAGCAAATATGTCCTTTGTGTGAATGATTGCTTCATTCAAATCTGTTAAAATATGTTCAAAATATACAGTAGGAAGATTCTTAGGTTAAGAATCTTTAGGATTTTGGCATAATTCTTTAATTTAAATATTGAAAAACAGCCTAAATCTTAACATTTTAATAATAATAGGGGGTAAGTTTAACAAATTGCAATGCTTCTGTTAAATTTTTTAGGTTTTTTAACGAATTTTTTACAAGTTTGTGCCGACTAATTCTTAAAAAAAAGTAAATGAAATCAAAACTAACTTGGATTTTAGCTCCGATCATGGGGCTATTAATGAGTTTTTCCTACGCACAGGAGAAAACAATCTCCGGTACGGTGACCGATCAATTGGGTCTGGCCCTGCCTGGAGTAAACATTTTGGTCGAGGGGACCACTAATGGAACACAAACTGATTTTGATGGTAATTACACCATTCAAGGTAGTGAAGGGCAAACTTTATTGTTCAGCTATATTGGACAAATGAGTGTTACAAAGGTAATTGGCGCATCGTCTACAATCGACGTTGTTATGCAGGAGGATGCCCAGGCCCTAGAGGAAGTGGTAGTAACTGCTTTAGGTATTTCAAGGGACAAAAAATCCTTGGGATATGCTACACAGGAAGTTCAAGGAGAGGACTTGAGCACTGTGAAAAGCGGAAACTTCGTAAATGCCCTTTCTGGAAAGGCTTCTGGTATTCAGATCAGAAAGAACAACAACTTAGGAGGTTCTACCAACGTTGTTATTAGGGGTAATGCTTCGTTGACAGGGAGCAACCAGGCCCTTTTTGTTATTGATGGTGTTCCAGTAAACAATACCAATACCAATTCCAAGTATCAAGGTGAGGCAAGTGGTAACTATTACGATTATGGAAACACCGCTTCCGATATTAATCCTGATGATATAGAGTCGGTAAACGTTTTAAAGGGAGCGGCCGCTTCTGCCTTATATGGTTCAAGGGCTGCCAACGGGGTTATAATGATAACCACCAAAAAAGGAAAGGATGCCCAAGGAATTGGGGTTACTGTTAATTCTGGAATTACAATAGGTTCCATAGATAAAAGTACTTTTGCCAAGTACCAGAACCAATACGGTGCTGGATACGGACCATATTACGGGCCGGACGAAGATGACTTTTATAATATGGAAGACGTTACCGGTGACGGGATTGCTGACTTGACCGTACCATTTACAGAGGATGCTTCCTATGGTGGAAGGTTCGATCCAAATCTGATGATCTATCAGTGGGATGCCTTGGATCCAGATTCTCCAAACTATAGAACGGCTACCCCATGGGTAAATGCCAAGAACGGGCCTATAACATTTTTTGAGACTCCGGTTACAACAACCAATTCGGTTTCTTTTGCTAGGTCTTATGAGGATGATGGTTCTTTTCGATTGAACTATACCCAGTTCGATCAGAGCGGTTTAATGCCGAACAGTACTATTAAAAAGCATAATTTCTCCATGAGCGGGTCCTTTAAATTAACGGATCGCTTAACGGTTACTGGATATGCCAATTATATCAACACCAAGGCATTGGGTCGTAACTCAACTGGTTATAATGATAACATCATCAGTAATTTTAAACAATGGTGGCAGACCAACGTAGATCTAAAAGATCTAAGGGATATCTATTTTGATACCAAAAGGAATGTTACTTGGAACCCAGCAAGCACAGATGCCGGTTCGGCGCCGATTTACTGGGATAACCCATATTGGACACGTTACGAGAATTACCAGAACGATTCTAGAAATCGTTTTATAGGTAATGTATCCTTGAATTACGAATTTACAGATTGGTTGAACTTTACTGCCAGAGCGGCGACAGACACCTATTCTGAGTTACAAGAGGAGAGAAGGGCCAACGGTAGTGTACCAACAAGCTTTGGTATTCCGGACAGTGCCGGAAACAGAGGAAATGTTGATTCTGGCTATGGGAGAAGAAATCTGGAAGTTACGGAGACCAATTATGATTTCATGTTTAATTTTCAAAAGGACCTTTCCGATCAATTTAATTTGAAAGGGATATTGGGTACCAACATTAGAAGGAGCGAATTTCAATCTATTTACTCCGCTACAAGCGGTGGGTTGAGTGTACCAAAACTATATTCTTTGCAGAATAGTACAGGTCCACTTGCCCTTCCTGTGGAAAATGATGAAAGAGTTGGTATAGACGGTATTTATGCCAGCGCATCTTTGGGATACAACAGTATACTTTTCTTGGATGCCACTATAAGAAGGGACCACTCTTCTACATTGCCGGAGGATAATAGTACTTTTTACTATCCTTCTATAGCCACAAGTTTTGTTTTCACAAATCTTCTGAATGCTGATTTTATCACTTTTGGTAAATTAAGGGCCAACTACGCAGAGGTAGGTAACAGTGCACCTTTCGATTTCCTTTACGATACTTATAACGTGAACATTCCACCAGGGGCACCAAGTACTTCTGTTGATAATGAGAAAAAGAACCCTAATTTGAAGCCCGAAAAAACAGAAAGTTTCGAGCTTGGTTTGGAAATGAAGTTTTTACGCAATAGGTTAAGTTTTGATTTGGCTTATTACCAAACCAATTCCGTGGATCAAATTTTTGGAGTTCCTGTATCTAGAGCTACAGGTTATGAGAAAAAGATATTGAATGCGGGTGAAATTGAAAACAAGGGTGTGGAGCTTTCCATATCTGGAAATCCGGTTAGAACGGATAACTTCAGTTGGACTGCCATGGTTAACTGGACCAAGAATAAAAACGAGGTGGTATCATTGGAAGATGGAATCCAGACTTTGCAATTGGGAGATTTCCAAGGAGGGGTAACCCTTAATGCGGAAGTAGGACAGCCCTATGGAGTAATTTATGGCACGGACTACACTTATTTAAATGGTGAAAGGGTAGTTGATCCAGCGGATGGACAGTATATTAAAACGTCTACATCGGATCAAAATATTGGGGATACCAATCCAGATTGGTTAATGGGGATTTCCAATAAATTTAACTACAAAGAATTTTCATTAAGCTTTTTGATTGATATTCAACAAGGGGGTAGTATATTCTCCTTGGACCAATATTATGGACTTGCAACTGGTTTGTATGCAGAAACAGCGTTTATCAACGATTTGGGTAACCCTGTAAGGAATACCTTGGCCGATGGCGGAGGATTTATCAATGAGGGTGTAAACCCAGATGGGGCAACAAACACTTCCAGAATTAGAGCCGATAGATTTGGTGCCTTTGGTTACAGAAGAGGTTTGCCGGACAAAGCATTTGTCTATGATGCCAGCTATGTGAAGTTACGTGAAGTGGCACTTACCTATAATTTGCCTAGCAAATTGTTGGCCAATACGTTCTTGACCAATGCTAGTTTAAGCGTTATTGGATCAAACCTTTGGATTATAGACAAAGACCTACCCCATGCAGATCCAGAAAGTGGTTTGTCTGCTGGTAACCTTCAAGGGTATTCCGTTGGATCATTGCCAACCACTAGGGATTTTGGTGTCAATCTTAAATTACAATTCTAAAAAAAAATAAAAATGAAAAAACTAGCAATATTAATTACTGCCGTGATTTTTGCTTCTTGTTCCAGTGATTTGGAAAGTCTGAACGAGAACATCAAGGATCCATTGGCTGTACCTGGTGAAAGTTTGTTTACCGGGGCGCAGAAGAACTTGGTGGACCAAGTGGTAGATTTGAATGTGAACAATAACAATACTAAGCTTTGGGCACAGTATTTACAGGAAACCACTTATACGGACGAAAGTAACTATGATCAGGTTACAAGAACCATTCCCGCAAAACACTGGAGTGTAATGTACAAAGATGTTTTAAAGGATTTGGATGAGGCCAAAATAGTTATTGAGGCAACAACCTATTCCACTGCTGAGCTGGAGGCATTGAAGCCTAACAAGCTGACCATTATCGAGATTCTCAATGTATATACTTATGCCAATTTGGTGGAAACTTTTGGGGATGTTCCTTATTCAGAAGCTTTGGATGCGGACAACCTTCTTCCTAAGTATGACGATGGCGAAACGGTCTACAAGGATTTGGTAGCTAGACTTACTGCTGCAATAAATGCTTTGGATGAAACTACTGGAAGTTTTGGAAGTGCTGATAGGATATACGGAGGTGACGTGGCATTGTGGAAAAAGTTTGCTGCTTCCCTAAAATTGAGAATGGGGATACTTTTATCCGATGTAGATGAGGCCTTCGCCAAAACTACTGTTGAAAGTGCTGTTGCAACCGGGGTGTTTACAAGTAATGCAGATAATGCTGCTTACGAATATTTAGGTTCCGACCCAAATACAAATCCGGTCTATGATAATTTGGTTTTAAGTGGTAGGAATGATTTTGTTGCGGCCGCTACGATCATAGACGCCATGAATACTTTGGATGATCCAAGATTGCCACTGTATTTCATGCCAACTTCAGATGGTATCTACGAGGGAGGTGGCATTGGAGAGCCTTCTAGTTATTCGTCCTATTCCCATGTTTCGGCTCAGTTGGAAGAGGCAACTTTCCCGGGTATTATTTTAGATTATTCCGAGGTGAGCTTTTTATTGGCAGAAGCAAGGGCGCGGTCATTTGAAGTTGGTGGTACTGCAAAGGAACACTATGATGCGGGCATAACGGCCTCAATCCTCTATTGGGGTGGTACCGCTGAAGAAGCTACCGATTATTTGGCGCAACCTAATGTAGATTACGACTTGTCTATTTTGGCAAGTACGGCTACCACACCTTGGAAGGAGGTTATTGGAACCCAAAAGTGGATTTCACTTTACAATAGGGGAATGGAGGCGTGGACTTCTATAAGATTGTTGGATTATCCGCTTATGGCCACTCCAGCAGATGCAGTTTCCGGTTTTCCTAATAGGTATACCTATCCAATTATAGAGCAATCTTTAAATGGGGCCAATTATAGTTCGGCTGCCTCCGCTATTGGTGGAGATGAGCCAGAGACCCAATTGTTCTGGGATTTGAACTAGAATCGTCTTTAATTATAAGTATTAAAACCTGCAGGTGTCCCCTGCAGGTTTTTTTTGTTTCTAAAGTTGGGAATGGTGGACTTTGGGATGAGCAAATTGAATATTCAAGATTTATAAGACACCGTTATGATTAATATTTGAACGGCAGATAATTTGTTGTTTTTCTGTTTTTTAAACTTTCACATTTCATTAAGGACAAAAAAATTAACTTTGTCGACGTAAGTTTGTAGCATGAGATATTTGTTGACACTTTTAATAGTGTTTTTTAGTCAGGCCATTAGTGCACAGGAAGATTCAATTCCCCCTTCAAGGGGCGAGGGTGAGGCTGGTATGGGGCGTAGGGTTAAAAACCTTCCGCCTAAAAAAAATGGTGAAGAACAGGGTCAGGAAGTAACCATTAGGGATTACAAGATTATAAGTTACGAAAGGGATACTACTTTTTTAGATACTACTATCTCCATCCAGAAGGAATATAAATACAATTTTCTACGAAGGGACGATTTTGAGTTGATGCCTTTTGCCAATGTAGGGCAGCCGTATAATAAATTGGGAGTTAATTTTGATGTAAAGGATACCTATCCCAAATTGGGTGCTAGTGCGAAGCATTATAACTATATGGAAGTTAGGGATATTGATTATTACAATGTGGCAACTCCCATGAGCGACTTAATGTTCAAGACCACTTTTGAGCAAGGACAGCTTCTGGATGCGTTGTTGGCTTTTAATACCTCTCCAAGATTAAATTTTTCTATCGGCTTCAAAGGTTTTAGGTCCTTGGGAAAATATCAATATAGTGAAGCCGAGTCGGGGAATTTTAAGATGACGGCCAACTATGAAACCAAGGATAAGCGTTATAATTTAAGAGCGCATGGGGCGGCCCAAAATTCCTTGTTTGAGGAAAATGGTGGGTTGTCCAATAAGGAATTGCAATTTGAATCCGGTGATTCCGATTTTAGCGATCGTTCCAGATTGGATGTGCTTTTTTCCGATGCCACCAACCGATTATTGGGGAAACGATATTATTTGGATCATCAGTACATTTTATTTGGTAGTAAAATGGATTCGGATAAGACCAGGACAACTTCTTTGGCGCTCGGGCATGAGTTTAGCTATGAGACCAAGTACTATCAATATAAACAAACCGCCCAAAACGATTATTTTGGGGGTGGCTATGATTCCGGTATTTCAGATAAGGCTAGCTTAAAAACAACCTATAATCAGGTCTATGCCCAATTCTCCAATAAGACATTAGGGGTATTGACAGGGCTTATTAATTATTACCGTTACAACTATTTTTTTAATTCGGTATTGCAAACGCCTACCCAGCTTATCCAAAGTCAGCTGAGCGGCGACGAAATCTCTGCCGGGGCCAAATATGTAAAGAAGATTGGTGGTTTTCAGTTGAATGGGTTGGCACAGGCCAATATCTCAGGGGATCTGTCCGGAAATTTATTGGATGCCTTTGCCAGTTATGATATCGACAAGAACAACAAGCTTAAATTTTCCATACACTCATCTTCACGTATGCCCAATTTTAATTTCCTTTTATATCAAAGTGATTACAGTAATTACAACTGGCAACATACAGGAGATTTTAATAAGATAAACAATAATGGTTTTCAGTTTGATCTGGAATCCAAGGTTTTTGGTAATTTAATGGCGAAATACACTTCTTTGGCCAATTACACCTACTTTGCTTCGGATCCGGCAGAAACTGTGGTTGAAGGTGAGGAACAGGCATTTGTTAAACCGTTTCAGGAGGGTAGTACCATTAATATTTTAAAGGTCAAATATGCAAAGGAATTTAAATGGAAGGGGTTTGCGCTCAACAATACGGTAATGTTTCAGGATGTTTCCCAGACCAATAATGTTTTAAACGTACCGCAGGTGGTCACAAGGAACACCCTGTATTATTCGAACTTCGGGTTTAAAAAGGCCCTATACTTCCAAACAGGGGTGACCCTTAAATATTTTACTTCCTACAATGCGGATGCCTATAATCCGGTGTTGGGTGAATTCTATTTGCAGAACCAGGAGGAATTGGGAGGTTTTCCAATGTTGGACTTTTTCATTAATGCCAGAGTGCAGCAAACCAGGATATTCTTAAAGGCCGAACACTTTAACTCTTCTTTTTCCGGCAACAATTTTTATGCTGCACCCAATTATCCTTACAGGGATTTTGTGATTCGATTTGGATTGGTTTGGAATTTCTTTTCATAGTTTAATTTTTATTTTTCTGGAGTTTTTAGGGTGGTCTCTGAAAACGCAAAAAAAATTATATTAATATTTTAGCTGCAAATCAGCTTGTTACAGAGGGATTAAAAAATCTTTTAAAAATAATTCAAAAAAGGTTTTGCGTAAACGAAAAAAGTATCCTACATTTGCACCCGCTTAGAGAAAGAGCGAGAGTAAAAAAGAAGTATAAAAGTTCATTGATATATTGTAAAGACAGCGCGCCACATACTTGGAAACGGGGATGTGGTGCAGAAAAAGAAATCGAAATAACGGGCCGGGAAAAAC